>CAMLDH010000036.1 GCA_946478765.1 uncultured Oxalobacteraceae bacterium
GCATAGCTCGCTATGCGGCCGCCTCACCCTTGCCAGTCGAAAAAACCATGGATTTGCCTGATGCGGTACTAGCAATTAAAAAAGCCGCTTCGGCTTTTGGCGGAAGCGGCTTCGACTCATCGCAAAAACAATCAATGCGTAATGATTTTCGCCAAAAAATCACGCGCACGCTCGGAGCGCGGCGAACCGAAAAAATCTTCCTTGGTGCAATCTTCGATGATCGCGCCCTTGTCCATGAAGATCACGCGGTTCGCGACCTTTCTGGCAAAACCCATCTCATGCGTAACCACCATCATGGTCATGCCTTCCTGCGCCAGACCCACCATCACGTCCAGCACCTCGTTGATCATTTCCGGGTCGAGTGCAGACGTCGGCTCATCGAACAGCATCGCAATCGGGTCCATCGACAGCGCGCGCGCGATTGCCACACGTTGCTGCTGCCCTCCGGACAATTGGCCGGGGAACTTGTCTTTCTGTGCAATCAGGCCCACGCGATCCAGATATTTAAGGCCCTTTTCGGATGCCTCATCCATGCTGCGGCCGAGTACCTTGACTTGGCCGATGGTCAGGTTTTCGCGGATCGACAGATGGGGAAACAGTTCGAAATTCTGGAACACCATGCCGATGCGCGCGCGCAGTTTGGACAGGTTGGTTTTCGGGTCGCCGACCGAAATATTGTCAACCGTGATAGTGCCCTTCTGAAATGGTTCCAGTCCGTTGACGGTTTTGATCAAGGTCGATTTTCCTGAACCGGACGGGCCGCAGACTACAACCACATCGCCTTTGGCGACACTGGTGGTGCAGTCGGTCAACACCTGGAAGCTGCCGTACCATTTGCTGACGTTATTAAGTTCTATCATTTTTTCTCCTGGATTCTGTTCTTTGCTTGCTGTTCTTTTCTTTTGCGACCGCCCTCTCCCGCTCGCGGCAGAGGGCGAACTACTAGGGCTTATCTAATGATGGCGACTTTTTGCTGCAGTCGCTTCACCAAGACAGACAGCCCGAAGCACAGCACGAAATAGACGACCGCGACAAACAGATACATCTCGATCAAGCGGCCGTCGCGCTGCGCGACCTTGGAGGCGGCGCCGACGAAATCGGTAATCGACAGCACATACACCAGCGACACGTCCTGAAACAGCACGATGGTTTGCGTCAGCAGTACCGGAATCATGTTGCGGAATGCCTGCGGCAACACGATATGGCCCATGGTCTGCCAATAATTCATGCCGAGTGCATAACCGGCCCATACCTGTCCGCGCGGAATCGACTGGATACCGGCGCGCATGATTTCGCAATAGTATGCCGCTTCGAACAAAATGAAGGTGATTAGTGACGACGAGAATGCGCCCACCTTGATCGGTTCGCTGGCGCCGATCATCCATGCGCCGATATACGGCACCAGGAAGTAGAACCAGAAAATCACCAACACCAGCGGCATCGAGCGGATCAGGTTCACATAACTGGTCGCGAAAAATGAAACCGCCTTGATGCTGGACAAACGCATCATTGCCAGCAAGGTACCGAGGATAATGCCACCGACCATCGCCAGCCCGGTGAGTTCCAGCGTAAACGACATGCCGGTTTGAAACAGGTAAACCCATGAGCGCTGAATGACATCGAAATCGAAATTCATGATCAATGTCCTCCCGTGCTGGTAGCGCCGGAAGTGATGTAGCCGGGGATAGCGACTTTCGCTTCGATGAAGCGCATCAGGTTGACCACGACGATATTGACCACGATATAGATGATAGTCGCCGCAGTGAATGCCTCAAACACCTGGAACGAGAATTCCTGCATCGAGCGCGCGCGCGCGGTCAGCTCCATCAGACCGATGGTTAATGCCACCGAACTATTCTTGATGATGTTCAGGAATTCACTGGTGAGCGGCGGGATAACGATGCGAAATGCCATCGGCAGCAATACGTAGCGATAGGTTTGCGGCAAGGTCAGACCGAGCGCGGTGCCGGCCATTTTCTGGCCGCGCGGCAGTGCGTGGATACCGGCCGATACCTGTACCGCAACCCGTGACGAAGTGAAAAACCCCAGACAGATGACTGCGGTAATAAATGACGCATTCGGCAACGCCTTCAACCAGTCGCCCATACTTGCCGGCATAAGTTCCGGCATCACGAAATACCACAGGAACATTTGCACCAATAGCGGGATGTTGCGAAACAATTCAACATAGCCGTTGGCAAAGCGTGCCGCCCACTTGTTCGGCATGGTGCGTATGGTGCCGATCAGCGCGCCCAAAAACAGCGCCATGATCCAGGCCGACAAGGCGGTCGCCAGCGTCCATATCAGACCCGACCACAAGGTGTCCATGTATGTGCCCATCCCGTCGGGAGACGCCTCCCAGAAGATGCGCCAGTTCCAGTTGTAATTCATATTGCCCTCGCCTCTTGATAGAGTCGTTTGATGTGATTCGCCGTCGAGCCGATGACCGACTGAACGGCATATAAAATTGGTGCGATGATTTGATTGTGCCTGTGCGGCGCAGCAATTTCTGTGCCGCAAAAGAAAACGGGAGGCAAACGCCCCCCGTCTTGGCTACGGCAATATCAAATTACTTTCCGCCATAAGCAGCCGGATCGCCGGAATCCGTCGGCTTGGCAATCGCGCGCTTCAACTGGTCAGTCAACGGCCAGTTCAGGCTGATGCCTTTCGGCGGGATGGGCGACTGGAACCATTTGGCATAGATGCGGTTGATTTCACCGGATTTGAAAACGTTTTCAATCGCGGCATCGACCACTTTCTTGAACGCCGGATCGTCGCGGCGCATCATGATGCCGTACGGCTCAACCGACAACGCTTCTTTCGTGATCGAATAATCGCCCGGCGCCTTGGAGCTGGCGGCCAGCGATGCCAACAGGATGTCGTCCATCGCAAATGCCACTGCGCGGCCGGTTTCGACCATCAGGAAGGCTTCTGCATGATCCTTGGCGGTCATGATGTTCATGCCGAGGTTTTTTTCGGCATTCAATGCAGTCACTTGCTTCAGGTTCGAGGTGCCGGAGGTGGACACCAGCGTCTTGCCTTTCATGTCGGCCAGCGTATTGATGTTCGACGATTTTTTGGCTAGCAACCGGTTGGCGGTCACGAAGGTGGTCGGCGCGAATGCGACCTGCTTTTGACGTTCCAGATTGTTGGTGGTGGAGCCGCACTCCATATCGATCGTGCCGTTGGCCATCAGCGGTATACGGGTAGCCGACGTCACCGGGTTCAACTTGACGTTCAACGCCGTTAGCCCGAGGTGCTTTTGAATCGCGGTTACCGCCTTCAGGCACAAATCAATCGAATACCCCTGATACGATTGTTTGTCATCCAGATAGGAGAACGGAATGGACGAATCGCGCACGCCCAGCGTGATACTGCCCGTCTCCTTGATCTTCTTCAGCGTGCCGGTTTCCTGTGCTTGCGCCACGGTTGCGACGACGCCTGCGGCGATCAGAACGGCGATGAGCTTCGATAATGTCATGATGTCTCCGGGAAAAATTAACCGACTTAGTGTACCAAAACCCTTGATTCAGAAATGGCTTTTCTCTTTTTACTCCACCTGTTTTACGAAAATTGATGCAATAACCGCATAGGGAATGTGCACCATCACGTCTTGGAATTGGGTTCCTTGCGTCTACGGTTCTTGCCGCCGGCATCCGATTGCGCTTTGGCGATCAGATAATCCCACAGCCTTGCGACCACTGGTTTGCCCGGCCGCTGCGTCGATGGGCGCTCGCGATACAAGCGGATTTCCATCGTCACTTCCCATTCCGGCTGGCCGCCGTCGGCCCGCGCCAGTTGCTTTTGCTTGACCTCGCGCGTGACCGCCGACTCCGGCAAAAAGACGATGCCGTGTCCTTCCAGCGCCATCATTTTCAAGCCTTCCGCCATATCGGTTTCATAGCGTTTTTCAAGATGCAGCGGCCGCTTCGCATCGGACAGGATCAATTCCACCATGCGCCCCAAGTAGGCATTGGGGGTGTAGGACAAAAACGGTAACGGGGATTTTACGGCACCCGGCAACAGCCGGTCCGGCGTGCCGCTCTTGTCGCAGCGTGCATACGCGCGCAATACCTCGGAACCGAGGACGATCATGTCGTAGCGGCTGGCGTCGAGTTGCACCGGCTGCCGCGGATGGTGATAGCACAACAGCAGATCGCAGCCGCCTTCGACGATGGTCATCACCGCGTCATGCACATTCAATGCAATCAGGCGCGTATTGAGCGCACCGAAGCCGGATTCGAGTTCCGTCATCCACTTCGGCATATAGGTGAGCGACAGCGTATGCGGCACCGCGAAGTCGACCGTGGTCTGCGCGGTCGGCCGCTTGCCGCGCAACAGTGCGCGGGCGTTGTTGATCTGGCCGAGCATTTCCATCGCCTGCTCATAGAACACTTCGCCGGCCGGCGTCAGGCGCGTCGGATACGACGTGCGGTCGATCAGGTCGGTGCCGAGCCACGCTTCCAGGGACTGGATGCGGCGCGAGAATGCGGGTTGCGTGACGTGACGCAGCTCCGCCGAACGGCTGAAACTGTGCGTTTCAGCCAACGAAATAAAATCTTCCAGCCATTTTGTTTCCATACGCTAGTGTAGTGCTTCGCAATTGGTGGGACAAATAAAAGCGCTGGATTTTTGGCCAAACCAGGCGCACAAAGACGGGCTTTTATGTTCCGCCAATTGCGAAGCACACATTCAGCTAGTGGAGTTCTGCGCCGGATGCAGAAAAGGCCTCCGCGGCACCGTCTTATTTTGGCGACACGCTGTGCTTACGCGAGCGCAGCCACTTCGCCCAACGCATCCGGGCCGGGTGACGCCAGGCCACTATCCTGCCTTGCCTGCTGACGCGCCCACATCTGCGCGTACGCGCCCTCGGCGGCCAGCAATTCACCATGCGTACCGCGTTCGACGATACGGCCATGATCGAGCACCAGAATCTGCGCTGCATCGGCAATCGTCGACAAGCGATGCGCAATGACCATGGTCGTGCGATTCTGCGCAATCTCTTTCAACTGCGCCTGGATCGCCTGCTCGGCCTTGGAATCGAGCGCCGATGTCGCCTCGTCGAATATCAGAATCGCCGGATTCTTCAGCAGCGTTCTTGCAATGGCAACCCGTTGTTTTTCGCCACCCGACAGTTTCAATCCGCGCTCACCCACCATCGTTGCATAGCCATCCGGCAGGCTTTCGATAAAGTCGTGAATGTAGGCCGATTTGGCGGCTGCAATGACTTCGCCCTTGCTTGCGCCCGGCTTGCCATACGCGATGTTGTATTCGATCGTGTCGTTGAACAGGACGGTATCTTGCGGCACGATGCCGATCGCCTTGCGCAGCGATGCTTGCGTCACGTCGCGCAAATCCTGGCCGTCGATCGTGATCGTTCCCGCGTTGATGTCATAAAAACGAAACAGCAGCCGCGACAGCGTCGATTTGCCGGAACCGCTATGGCCCACCACGGCGGTCGTGGTGCCGGCGGGGATCGTGAAATCGACGTCGAACAGGATCTGGCGCTTGGACTCGTAACTGAAATCGACATGCGAAAACCTGACTTCGGCGCCGCGTGCGGCCAGCGGTTGCGCATGCGGCGCATCGGCGATTTCACGATGCTGATCCAGCAGCCCGAACAAGCGCTCCATGTCGGCCAGACTCTGCTTGATCTCGCGATAAATCACGCCGAGAAAATTCAATGGAATATACAACTGGATCATGAATGCATTGACCAGCACCAGATCGCCCAGCGTCATCTTGCCGTCGATCACACCTTGCGTGGCGCGCCACAAGATCAGGGTGACGGCAATCGCGATGATCATCGACTGGCCGGTATTCAATAGCGACAGCGAGGTCTGCGATTTTACCGCGGCGGCTTCATAGCGCTGCAGACCTTCATCGTAGCGCCGCGCTTCATAGTCTTCGTTGCTGAAATATTTGACCGTCTCGTAGTTGATCAGGGAATCGATCGCCTTGGTATTGGCTTTCGAATCCAGATCGTTCATGGTGCGCCGGAAATGGGTGCGCCATTCGGTCACCGCGACCGTGAATCCGATGTAAATCACGAGTGCGGCAAAGGTAATAACCGAAAACCAGAGATCGTAATGCAGCACCAGATAGCCGATCACGAGCATGATCTCGACCAAGGTCGGCAGAATGCTGAACAAGGTGTAGGACACCAGCGACGAAATGCCGCGCGTGCCGCGTTCGATATCGCGGCTCATGCCGCCGGTCTGGCGATTGAGGTGGAAACGCAATGACAGCGCATGCAAATGGCGAAACACCTGCAGCGCAATGGTACGCACTGCGCGTTGCGTGACCTTGGCGAACACGAATTCGCGCAGCTCGGTAAACATCGTGGTGCACAATCGGAGCACGCCGTAGCCGATCAGTATGCCGAGCGGCAGCACCAGCAGCGCTTGCGGGTTGCGAGGCCCGATCGTCATGTGATCGATCAGCGCCTTCAACACGAGCGGCACGCCGACGTTGGCCAGCTTGGCGCCGATCAGAAAACACAAGGCCAGCAGCACGCGCCATTTGTACGCCCATAGATACGGAAACAACGTCTTCAGGGTGGCCCAGTCGTTGCGGGTGCCCTGATTGGCAGCAGGTTCAGGAGAGGAAACGGGATGACGGCGCATAGGAAAATCGGCTTGGATCAGGATGATGGTTTATGCTTCAGCTGTAACGATTGTAGCGGTTTGAGAAATTTCAAGACGGAGAGATCAAAATGACAAGCCCACATCACACCCAACTCCCCGAGGGCATGCCGCAACTGCGCGTGATGCCGATGCCGGCCGATGCGAACGTGCATGGCGACGTGTTCGGCGGCTGGATCATGGCACAGGTCGATATTGCCGGCTCCTTGCCGGCAGTGCGCCGCGCCAATGGCCGGGTCGCGACCATTGCGGTGAATTCCTTTCTTTTCAAGCAACCGGTATTCGTCGGCGATCTTTTGTCGTTTTATGCAACCATTGTAAAAGTGGGCAATACCTCGATCACGGTCAATGTTGAAGTGTATGCCGAACGCAACCGTTTGCAGACGGAAACCGTCAAGGTAACGGAAGCGACATTGACCTATGTCGCCACCGGCGAAGATCGCAAGCCGCGGCAATTGCCCGCGCTGGGCAAGCTCATTTGAAACCTTGCGTCATGCCGGCGCTGATCAATGGAACGCTTGATGCATATGTGAGGATGTCGCCGCATTGAAAGATATCCCTATGCAAGTCGAGCGCAGAATTTTCCTGGCGCGGTCGGCGCGGCTGGCCGCGTGGGCAGCACTTGCACTTGCGTTTCCCGGCACCGCCATCGGACGCACGTCGTCGTATCCTTTCCGGCTGGGCGTCGCCTCCGGTTCGCCGCGGCCCAACAGCATCGTGTTGTGGACGCGGCTGTTGGCGGAACCGCTCGATCCGCACGCGTTTGGCACGACGCCGCTTGCAGTGCGCTGGGAGCTGGCGGATGACGACGCCTTCAAGCGCATCGTGGCCAGCGGCAGCGCTGTCGCGTTGCCGCAACTGGCGCATAGCATTCATGTCGATGTCGGCGGTTTGCAGCCCGGGCGCTGGTACTGGTATCGCTTCCTGTTGGGCGACGCGGTCAGCCCGGTCGGGCGCACGCGCACCGCGCCGCCGCCGGCGGCGATGCCGTCGATGCTGCGCTTTGCATTTGCATCCTGTCAGCACTGGGAATTCGGCCAGTACGCCGCCCATCGCCATATCGCGGCGGCAGCGCCCGACCTGGTGGCGTTTTTAGGCGACTACATCTATGAATGGGGCCCCTATGATCTGACGCATCCGGCAGCCGCGCGCCGCACCAGCGAGAGCATCACGCTGGCCGATTACCGGATGCGCTATGCGCAATACAAGACCGATCCGCATTTGCAGGCGGCGCATCATGCGGCGCCCTGGATTGTGACCTGGGACGATCACGAGGTTGCCAATGATTACGGCAACGACCGCGACGAGCGGCTCGATCCTGATTTTCTGGCACGGCGCGCGGCTGCGTATCAGGCATTTTATGAACACATGCCGGTGCGCTTGCCGCCCCTGCCCTCAGGGTCTAACCGGTTCGCGTTCATGCGCCTCTACGAGCGTTACGACTGGGGGCAATTGGCGCGTTTTCACGTGCTCGATGACCGGCAGTATCGTTCGTATCACGCATGCCCGAAACCCGGGCGCGGCGGTTCGAATTCCGTCACGAACAGTTGCACCGAGCGCATGGAACCGTCTCGCTCATTGCTCGGCGCAGAGCAGGAGACATGGCTGGCGCAGGGCTTCGCAACCTCGACGGCAAAGTGGAACATCCTCGCACAGCAAACATTGATGGCGCAGACAAGCCAGATTCCGGTCAAAAAGCCAGGTGACGGACAGTTCTGGACCGATGGCTGGGACGGCTATCCGGCGGCGCGCGATCGCCTGTTCGACGATATTGCGAAATACCGGCCGGCAAATCCGGTCGTGCTGTCGGGCGATGTGCACACGTTTTACGCAGCGGAGTTGAAGCGTAATTTCGACCGAAAAACCTCGCCCGCCAATCCGCTCATCGCGACAGAATTCTGCGGCACCTCGATCACATCCAATTCGCGGCCGCAAGCGCGTACCGACCAGTATCTTGCGCAAAACCCGCATGTCAAATACGGCCGCAGCGATCGCCGCGGTTTTGTGATGATGGAAGTGACGCCGGCGCGCACGGTGGCCCATTTTCAGGGGATCGATAACGTGCAACAAGCCGATTCCGGATTGTCGACGCTGGCGAGTTTTGTCGTCGAGAATGGCAAGCCGGGCGTTGTGCGTCCGGTTTGAAAACAAGGGAGCGCCAACCAGGCCCGGCACTACCGCACTCGCGCCGGATCGGCATGCCGGACAAAAAAAGCCGCCTGACGAGCAAGCGGCTTTTTATGGCGTCGGAAAGCGGCAACGCAAATACGTACTATGTCTCCTTTTTCTCGTCACGCAATTCGCGCCGCAGAATTTTTCCGACATTCGTCTTCGGCAGTGCGTCGCGGAACTCGATGTACTTCGGCCTCTTGTACCCGGTGAATTGTTCCTTGCAGTAGCGCATCAACTGTTCGGTCGTAAGCGCCGGATCCTTGCGCACCACAAACAGCTTGACCGCTTCGCCGGAATTGTTGTCCGGCACACCGATGCATGCGCATTCCAACACTCCCGGATGTGCGGCGACAACGCCTTCGATCTCGTTGGGATAAACGTTAAAGCCCGAGACCAGGATCATGTCCTTTTTACGATCGACAATTTTGATATAGCCGCGCGCATCCATGATGCCGATGTCGCCGGATTTGAAAAATCCGTCTGGCGTCATGGCCTTGGCCGTCTCATCCGGACGGTTCCAGTAACCCGCCATCACCTGCGGTCCGCGAATCGCAATCTCGCCCGGCTGGCCCAGCGGTACCGGCTTGCCGTCATCGTCCAGAATCGCGATGTCGGTAGACGAAACCGGCAAGCCGATGTTGCCGGAAAATTCCGTTGCATCGCCCGGATTGCTGGTTACCACCGGCGAAGTCTCGGACAAGCCATAACCTTCAATGATCGAACAACCGGTTACTTTCACCCATTTGTCGTTGACCGCCTGTTGCACCGCCATGCCGCCGCCGTTACAGATTTTCAGTGCAGAGAAATCCAGTTTGGCGAACGCTGGATTGTTCAGCAAGCCGTTGTACAGCGTATTGACTGCCGGCAGCATATTGATTTTGTATTTCGCAAGCTCCTTGATGAAACCCGGGATGTCGCGCGGATTTGGAATTAGGATATTCAAGCTGCCCAGACGGGTGCCCAACAGGCAGCACACGGTCAATGCGAAGATGTGATACAGCGGCAGCGCGCAGACGATCGTGAGTGCATCGACCTTCGGCGCCTTGTTCAGGGCCGGTTGCACCCACGCCTCATTTTGCAGCACATTGGCAATCACATTTTTATGCAAGAGCGTCGCGCCTTTCGACACGCCGGTCGTGCCGCCGGTGTACTGTAGGAACGCGACGTCATCATGGCCGATGTCGACCGGCCTCAAGGACATGCGGGTCGCCTCGGACAACACTTGCTTGAAACGGATCGCGCTCGGCAGCGAGAATGCCGGCACCGCTTTTTTTATATTGCGCACGACGAAGTTGACGATGGCGCCTTTGACGCCGCCCAGCAAGTCGCCCACGCTGGCGACGATGATGTGTTTGATGTTGGTCTGGGCAACGACCTGTTCCAGCGTGGCCGCAAAATTTTCCAGGATGATGATGGCCTCGGCGCCGGAATCGTTCAACTGATGTTCCAGCTCACGCGGGGTGTACAGCGGGTTGACGTTTACCACCGTGCAACCGGCGCGCAGAATGGCCGCGATGGCGACCGGATATTGCAACACGTTCGGCATCATGATGGCGACGCGCGCACCCTTCTTCAGCCCTTTGCTTTGCAGCCATGCCCCCAGACGCTTGGATATTTCATCTACTTCGCCGTAGGTGAGGAATTTATCCATGCACACATAAGCATTGCGCGCGGCGTACTTGCGGAAGGATTCTTCCAGCAGATGCACCAACGAACGGTATTGTGTGCAATCGATCTCTGCCGGCACGCCTTCGGGATACGACTGAAGCCAAACCTTTTCCATTCTCCGCCTCTTGCCTCTGATTGTTCTAGATATGATGAACTGGGATTGGCACACCGTTATGCGTCACGTTAACTTGTTGTTTTTCCAACGTGATCCTATCGGGCAGCGCGCTTGGGTGCAAGCGTTTTGTACAGTATCCGAAGAACTTCTCTACCGTCATCGGCATATCGCAAGGCGACAATACGCGCGTAAATAGGGGATGCCTTCTTCATCTTGGCGCGGGCACACACTGCCCACCGCGCTGCAGCACATTATCCTTGGAGGGGAGGATAGTGTCGGCCTGGAATTGGGATTCCGGCAATCACACCGCACTATTTGCTTGGCGCCGCCATATTCGAGGCTGGCGCACCGCCGGACTGCGCAGTGATTTGTGGCGGCTGCAACGCGAGCCGCGTCAATTGCCGATGGCGCGCGTCCTTGTCGAGCGCCGCCAGTGCGCGCACCGCGTCATAGAATCGCGGAAAACTCTTTTCCCGCATCAGCAACGCACGAAACCCCGGAACGAAATCGTGATATGTCGCAATCGATGCCAGATGCGCATTCGACAACGGCTCGGCAAACCAGCGGTCATAGCCGCTGTAGCCGCCCCATGCCGCTTTCATCGCTTGGTAGTCCTCCTTCAATGTTCTAAAAATCATTTCTTTCTGCTGTTTCTTTTCAGCGCTGCTGGCGGAACGTGCATAGTTGTCCTCCAGCGCTTTGCGGCACTTCTGCAATAAGGTCAGGAAATCGTGCTTGCGTCCTTCATGTTCGACATGCACCTGCCGCATGCGATCGTCGCCATGCGCGGCCAGCCAACGCGCGACACCGGCCTCTTCGACTGCGGTGGCAAACGATTCATTGAATTGCGAATCTCCCGATGCGTAGGCGACCTGATGCGCCAGTTCATGAAACACCAGGCGCGCCAATTCGGCATCCGGATACTGGATAAACGTGGACAGTACAGGATCGTTGAACCAGCCGAGCGTTGAATAGGCCGCGACGCCTGCGACCTGCACGTCAAAACCGTCGTGCCGCAATTCGCTCGCAAACAGCTGTGCATCGTCCTTGCTGTAATAGCCGCGATAATTGACGCAGCCCGCGATCGGGAAGCACCACTGCGCCGGATTCAGCGACAGTTCGGGTGTCGCGACCACATTCCACAAGACATAGGGACGCTTCAAATCGGTATACGTCTTGAACGTCCCATTGTCCGGCAAACCCAATTCCTGCGCCGCAAATACGCGGATCTCTTTGACGCGCTCGAGCCGGCTTTTCAGCTTGCCGCCGATAGTCGGATCGGACAGCCAATCGTCGATCGGCTTCGCATCCGACAACAAGATGAACTCGCCTTGCGCGGCCTGTGCGTAATAGTTCAGTTGCGCACAACCCGCAAGCATCGCCGCCAATCCGCCGATCATCACGCCGCACCACTTCATGTTCATGCTCTACTCTTTCGCTTTCTCCACTTGCACCAGCACGTCATAGAACGTCGGCGCGCGCCCCATATCTGTCAGACGCTGGCTTGTCACTTCATTGGCATTCTTGCCATCGGCGGCGAACTTCTTCCACCAGATCGACAAGCCGACCACCAAACCTTGCCGCGCCTTGTCGGTCACGCGCGCTTTCGCGATAAACGATCCGCGATCGTTATGGATTCGGACATGATCGCCATTGGCAATGTCGCGTTGCGCGGCGTCGAGCGGATGAATATCGAGATGCGGTTCGCCTTCCGTATTGCGCAGGCTCTGAACATTGACGAAAGTGGAGTTGAGAAAGTTCCTGGCCGGCGGGGAAATCATTGCGAGCGGATATTTTTTCGCCAACACCGGATTGCTTGCGACTGATTCGTACGGTGCGATATAGCTTGGCAACGGGTCCAGTCCGTCAGTTTGCATGCGTTCGCTGTAAAACTCGCATTTACCGGATGGGGTCGGAAAACCGCCATCGGCAAACGGCGCATCCGGCATGTTCAATTTCTGCCAACCTTTTTGCTTCAACGCGTCCCAATCGAAATGCACCGCACGCACGTCCTGCGTATTGAATGCCTGTGCCGCAATCGCGTCATCGCTCTCTTGAAAACATGGATCATCAAAACCCATGCGCGCCGCCAGCAAGCGAAAAATGTCCGTGTTCGATTTGGTCTCGCCCAACGGCGCAATCGCCGCGTTATTGGCCATCATGTAAAGATGGCCATAGGTCGAATGCACATCGACATGCTCCAATTGCGTCGTGGCCGGCAACAGGATATCGGCATAGTCCGCGGTATCGGTTTGAAAATGTTCCAACACGACCGTAAACAAATCTTCGCGCGCAAACCCTTGCGCGACTTTCACCGAATCCGGCGCGACAGCAACCGGATTGGCGTTGTACACGATCAGTGCCTCGATTGTCGGACCGAATGCGGGTGAGGCGTCGGTGAGCAGATCATCCCCGATGGTCACCATGTTAATGGTGCGCGGCGCGCGCTGGCGCGGCAGCAGATCCGGCCGCTGCAACGCCTTGTTATTCTTTGGAAAGCTATCCGATGCCGAAAGTTGAATACCGCCGGCCGCATGGCGCCACGCGCCGACCAGCGCCGGCAGGCACGCAATATTGCGCACCGCCATGCCGCCGCCGCGCACGCGCTGCAGGCCGTAATTGGCACGGATCGCAACCGCATCGCCGCGCCTGGCAGTTTCGCCATATTCGCGCGCCAGTTGTTCAACCTCGTTGATGCTGATGCCGCACACTTCGGCGACGCGTTGCGGCGGCCATTCGCGTGCACGCTGCTTCAACTGATCGAAGCCATGGGTGTGACGCGCGATGTAATCGTGATCGATCCAATCTTCGGCAATCAACACATGCATCATGCCGAGTGCGAGCGCGGCGTCGGTGCCGGGTAACAGCGCGATATGCTGATGGCATTTTTCCGCAGTGAGCGAGCGGTAAGGGTCAATCGCGATCAGTTTCGCGCCGCGCCGTTTCGCTTCCTGTGCACGCATCCAGAAATGCAGACTGGAGGCGATCGGATTGCCGCCCCAGATCAGAATCAGTTTTGAATTTTGGAATTGTTCGACATCGGTACCGATCCGCGCGCCGATTGTGTAGGTATAGCCAGTGCCGCCGGCAGTCGCGCATATCGTGCGGTCGAGCAGCGATGCGCCCATTTTATGGAAGAAGCGCGACGACATCGACTCGCCTTGCACCAAGCCCATCGTGCCGGCATAGCTGTACGGCAGAATCGCTTGCGGGTCGCGCGCGGCAATCGCTTTCAAACGCGCCGCAATCGTATCGAGCGCCTCGTCCCAACCGATGCGCGCGAATTTGCCCTCCCCTTTTTTTCCGATCCGCTTCATCGGATACAGCAAACGCTCCTTGTGATAAGTGCGTTCGGTATAACGCGACACCTTGGTGCACAGTGCGCCGGCCGTGGTCGGGTGATCCGGATCGCCGCGCACTTCGGTGGCGACACCATCCTGCACCGTCACTAACATCGCGCAGGTATCGGGGCAATCGTGCGGACAAACCGCACGAACAATGGACATGGTCATTCTTATTCCAATCCTTTGAATTGCATCGTACTGCAAACCGTCATCCAAATGAAGCGCATCCGACGCACGACTTGCACATGATTTTCATGCATGAAACGCCATGGTATACGCTGGACGCTTTGCTGGTATTGGGGGTGATGGAAAAAGACGCGATTTCATGTTGCATGACGGGCTTGGATTGGGATTAAACACGTGGGCGCGGCGTCAGCGTAATATTACATATTTGGCCATGCGCTTACTCATACAACCATATCGCATTGCAATAAGGAAGCCGCGAAAAATTTGCGCTTGCTGATGGAAATGCTTGGAGAAATACATGAAGTTGATTGATCCGATTATCCAGTTCCATTCCGAATTGCGACAAATTCGGCGCGACATTCACGCACATCCGGAGTTGAGCTACGAGGAACATCGTACGTCCGAAATCGTTGCGCAGAAATTGACAGAATGGGGCATTCCTATCCTGCGCGGTATGGGCATCACCGGCGTGGTCGGCATCATCAAGAATGGCAGCAGCGAGCGCGCAATCGGCTTGCGTGCCGACATGGATGCGCTACCGATGCAGGAATTCAATACCTTCCTGCACGCATCGAAACATCCAGGCAAGATGCATGCATGCGGCCACGATGGTCATACGGCCATGCTGTTGGGCGCTGCGCACTACCTGGCGCAGCACCGCAATTTCGACGGCACGGTGTACGTGATTTTTCAACCAGCCGAAGAAGGCGGCGGCGGCGCCAGGCGCATGATGGAAGACGGCCTGTTCGAGCGTTGCACGATGGATGCGGTGTTCGGGATGCATAACTGGCCGGGCGCGGCCACTGGCAGTTTTGGCGTGACGTCGGGGCCGATGATGGCATCCAGCAATGAATTTGAAGTGATCGTCAAAGGCAAAGGCGCGCATGCGGCGCAACCGCATAAAGGCATCGATCCGATCATGATCGCGGTGCAAATTGCACAAAGCTGGCAAACCATCATTACCCGCAACAAGAGTCCGATCGAGTCGGCCGTGCTGTCGATTACGCAGATCCATTCCGGCAGCGCCACCAACGTGATTCCGGATGACGCAACGCTGATCGGCACGGTGCGCACCTTCAATGGCGACATGCTCGATTTGATCGAACAGCGCATGCGCGGCATCGCCAGCCACACGGCGGCCGCATTCGATGCCCAGATTGATTTTCGCTTCAAGCGCAACTATCCGCCATTGATCAATCATGCCAGGGAAACCGCAGTTGCAGTCGAGGTAATGCAATCGGTGGTCGGTGCGCAAAACGTCAATTCGCAGGTCGAGCCGACGATGGGCGCCGAGGATTTTGCATTTATGCTGCAGCAGAAGCCGGGCTGCTATGTTTTCATTGGCAACGGCGACGGCGAGCATCGCGATTTCGGGCATAACGTGGGACCGTGCAACCTGCACAATCCGAGTTATGACTTCAATGACGATCTGTTGCCGATCGGCGCCACATATTGGGTGCGACTGGCGGAGCACTATCTGCGGACAACAGAACGGCAAGCGCAGCGCTGATCTGCGCTGTCAATGCATCGGCTTATTGCCGCGCGTTCTGCAAGTGGATATCGCCGTACCACGCTTCCACCGTTTCGCCCAGATTATCGGTATCGGTCAGCACGCCGACGCCGATCAGCTGACCCGGCTTTTCACCATACGCCCTTTCGAAATCCTCGGCGATATTGCGCGTGAACGTCTGCCATTGTCCGACACCGCTTGCGCCGTTTGCCACAACCATCATTTTGATGCGCCCACTGCGGCGGCTCGTCATGACGGTGCCAATCGGCGCATTTTTATCCCAAATGTACATCAACGTGGCATAGGGGAAATCGTGGCCGGTAAACAGCTTGGCGGTTTCAAACAGAATTTGATCGGAAAACGGCAGCGTATCCTTGTCGCCGTCGAAGCCCAGAATGATCCGTGCCGGCGAATCCTCAGTCACATGTTGTGCCTGATCGGTAGTTTCGACGATGCTGCCGACTTTCCATTGCCAGTCGAGCCACGACCATGCCAACGGGTCGATGCGGACATGCTGCATCAATCCGGATGACGCCTCCTCCGCATAGGCATGCAGCACCGTTTTTCCGTGATCATCCACCAGTTGGTAGCGCGTCGGCTTCTTGGTGCGCAAAATGACGAGCGGTTCCCACGCCCGAGGCAAACTGCCGGTGACATGCATCGAGAACGGCGCGATACGCTCCTTTGATAACGCTTGCTGCGTGACGGTATCGGGAGCCGCCTCGGATAAAGGCAGTTGCGCACATCCGGCAATTAACGACAGCAGAAAAAATGGCAGAAAAAATCGTTTCATGACATCACAAAAAAAGCCGCGCAACACATTATGTGTGCACGGCATTATCAATGCGCGTGGCAAAACAATCACGCGTTCAGGGAAATGGTTCGATCAATCTACTATACGGTCCACCCTGTCGGCAAAAGCCGCCAGCTTGGCAATCGGGAAACGCTGAACTATCCGGCAACAAACCAGATCGCAGGCTCTATTTTATGGCGTGTCACGCTTCACGTCACACATTGCCAATAGATTTGATGACATTTCACAACACGCTCCCTTCGGCGACTGGTCCTCTGCGCGTCCCACCCGTTTGCCGGGATTCATTTGCTCCAATGCGAGCAACGCAGCAGATTAATCCGCATTCGGGAAGCCGACAAGATAATGCAGTGCGATAGCATGCGTGACCAATTCCGCGACCGGCAATCTTGCGCCACCTGCGGTAGCCGCAAGCAACACATTTTCTTGGCTTTTGACTTGATCACCCGGCAGGAAGTTGTGGTCCAGTATACGCGCTGGCCGTGTACGCCCAGAATTTGGCTTTCCGCAAAACTGCCGCGGATTGCAGCGCACACCGCCGCCGGATCGGCGCCCCACCACTTGCGCCAGCCGCAAAGCTTCAGCAATAATGCTCAGTGTGCCGCCGACAATCAGCTGGTTGCATAGATTGCATAGCTTCGCGATTTGACCGCGACCCACCGGACCCACCAAGGTAGGTCGCCCCAATCACTGACAATACTGGTTCGGCGCGCTTGAAATCGGGGGCGCCGATCACGCCGCCGGAAACGGGGGCATCGACAAATGCGATACCGTTTGCTGCCAGCTTTGCACGTAGTTCCTACTGCCTCCGATTGCGGTGTCGAACTCATGTCGAGAACCAGCGCATATCCCGCCTGCAACAAGCGTGTCGCCATGGGTTTTCCCATCAACATAATCCCAAGGAAGGCGAGCGCAGGAAGAGATGATGACTGAGGCAAACCGGCTCCTTTCATAAATTGTTATATTGCATAATGGCGCATCCCGATCAAAAGCAACCATAATGTCTAACCTGGAAATTGTGCCTTTGGTGAATACTCCAATGCAATTGGGAGAGTCACCCTTCTGGCATCCGGACGAAGCGTCGCTGTATTGGATTGATATTCTAGGATTCGCGCTGCATCGTTTCCATCTTGAAAGCGGTAGCCATCAACAATGGGCGCTACCGTCCGAGCCAGGCTGCATTGCGCGCTGCGCTTCGGGTGGCGTGCTGGTCGCGATGCGATCAGGCTTGGCATTACTCGACATCGGCACTGGCGCACTAACGCCGGTAGCGGATGCGCCCTATGACACCAGCACAATGCGTTTTAATGACGGCCGCTGCGACGCAGCCGGCCGGCTTTGGGTCGGCACGGTTTATGAACCGCGCGATCGGCCGCTGGCACCGCTCTATTGTGTCGAACGCGGCGCGATCCGCGATAGCGGCAAACGCGCGACGGTATCGAACGGTGTGGCGTTCAGCCCCGACAATCGCACGCTCTATCACGCGGACACGAGTTCGCACAAAATCACCGCTTATGATTTCGACCTTGCCACCGGGCGCATAGGCGAAGGCCAGTTGTTTCAACAGTTCCCCTTGGATAAATTGCACAATTATGGCGGCCGCCCCGATGGTGCCGCGGTGGATAGCGAAGGCGCTTATTGGTGCGCAATGTTCGAGGGGGGGCGGATTCTGCGTTTTTCGCCCACCGGCGAGTTGCTGCGCGAAATACAGTTGCCGGTACATTGTCCCACCATGATGGCGTTCGGCGGAGCCGATTTGCGCACCCTCTACGTTACCAGTACGCGCCACAACCGATCTGAAGGGGAACTTGCACAATATCCTGTTTCCGGTTGCGTGCTGGCATTACGTGTGGATGTTCCCGGCCGTCTGGAAGCGGCTTATGTTGCATAAGCAATTTCCATAGAAGCAGCTTGGAACGGCGTGTGGCATCGTGCGTCCGATTCGACAACATGAGCATGGGCATCACCGAATATTGGATCGCGCGCAGACTCTGTCGATATTTTTTCTTGAATCCCGATCGATCTGATTTTAGGCAAACCACCCATAGTCAGACCCGGTAGATTTTGTTAAGCCATGTCGAAAATTTCAACGATTTATTCGTCTCTCTCGGAGAAAGCTCGCCACCATTGCGTATTGTGGCACCAATTTTTGGTGCTGAACCAGAAAGGCGCATGCGCTGGCCGATTGATCATACTGCAAAATCCATTTTGGAAAAGTTCAGTAGCAGCAATCGCATTGCTTTTCAGCAGTGCGACCTGCCATGCAATTGATTCCGCCTCGGCAGAGATTGCGAACGGGAATAGGACGCAGGTGATTCGTGCCGGGCTGCAGCGTAATTGGGATCGCCGCTGGACAGCGTATGAAGGGATGCACATTGGTGGTTATTGGGATGCAAGCTTGGCTTATTGGCGCGGAAGTCGATATCGCGGCATCTCTGGTAGCACGCAACAGCTTGGCGATATCGGCATTACTCCGGTCTTTCTGCTGGAACGGGATAATCG
>CAMLDH010000037.1 GCA_946478765.1 uncultured Oxalobacteraceae bacterium
TGCCGACCTTGCGAATCAGCGTGACGGCTTCGTCATAAGCTCTGTTGCTGGTTTGCCCCACAATCCCCGGAATCACCTTGCGGTAGAGTGCAATCGCATCGGCCGCACGCGTGGCTTCGAGCTTTCCCGCCAGCGCAATCAGCAATCCTTGCCGGCAGGCACCATGTTGGACGGCGTGCCACGCCGCATCGAGATCGTTTTCCCATAGGGCGATCTCGACTCTTGGCGAGTGGTCGGGCATCGATGGTTTCGGTTTCCAGCCATGTCATTCATCTCCACGCATGCGTCAATAATCGCTGGGATTGCATCCCAGTCTACGGTCCTACGTTCCTCCAGCATGACTTCCCATAGCGTCTTCTCGGGTGCGCCCATCCTGACCGCATCCGTCAGGCCGCTCATGATTTCCCGATTGACGCTGTATTCAAATTGGAGTGCCTGAGCATGACCCGAAAAACAATTATGAGACAACAGAATTTTTCATGGAACCAATTTTTAGGGGGGGCCACTCAAGTAATTATTTAATCTGGATTCGGCAGTTGACCGCTTACTTTTGTCTGAAAAGTCGCATGAACATTGACTTTCTTTTGCTTGATAGCGTTCACCAATTTGGTGAGAGCGCTACAGGGCGTAGCAGGGGTTTCAGACAACATGGTGAAGCAGGGGAGGCGTGCAGCCGCCTGCGTAGCAGTACTGGCTTGCAAGCTAAGCAGTCATGCAAAAGAAACGGTGAATTTGTAGGAGCGGGCCTTGCCCGTGATCGCTTGCATGTGCCACCACCTATCGCGGGGTGGAGCAGGGAATCCGTGCGGCCTGCCGCACGCTTGGGGAACGGTTTGCGCTTGCAAGCGGATCGCCGCCCGGCGCAAATGCGCCCTGCAAGGGAGGCCCGCTCCTACAAAAAATGCCGCGTAGAAATCACAATTAATTTTGCTCGGTTACTTAGTACGCGTCCTGCAAGGACGATTGCACACTTATACAGTCCGCGTCGTCCGGCCTCACCCTCAATCCCTCTCCGCTCAATCCCTCTCCACGAAGTGGAGAGGGAAGCTATTTACACCCTTCTCCCGCAAGCAGGAGAAGGGATGGGGGAGTCAAAGCACTGCTTTGACGAATGGCGCCTGCCAGAGAGCCGGAAAAATGCACACTCGCCCCTGTCCAACTGCCGAATCCGGCAGCCTGGGGAAAAACCGCATCGGCACCAGCGTGATACGGACTTTAAAGAATTATTTTTCCGCACATTTCAGTGATTTGCGCTTCCGCACTCATTGAATTCGAACTTGAACAGGAGGCACTAAACAGCACGACATTGATAAACATGGAACCGCGAAACCTCATTGCTTCCCGAAACAGACTGGGACGTACGAGGCAATATTTACAAACCCAACAGCAAATTAACCAGTAACAAGGAATCAGTCATAATGCACTCAATTTCAAATTCCCACCCTGCCGCTCATACTGCACCTCTTGCCGAACCGTTGTTACCTGCCGAATCGGCGAGCGTCCCAAAGCTGACGTTTTATTCAGAAACCGCCGGACAGGCTGCGCTTGTAACAAATGCACATTCGCCAGCAAGCGGTGCGACGATGCGGATGCGTCTTCTTAATGCTGCCATGGGTGGTATCACAAGAGGTACCTCGTCGGCGTACCATGGCGCGCTTGACCTTAGCCTCGCAGGATATAACCACATCGTAAAACCGGCTGGATCGGCGGTTATGAATACCTCGTTTGCAGCGCTGAAAAATCTTGCGGCATTCGCCCAGGAATCGGTGACAGGAGTAGTGTTCGTAGAAGGACATGCGGTGTCCGGCCGAGCAGATTCTTTACTGAAGTTACCGCAGCGGCTGATACCCGCATCAGTGAAGGATTTGTTTACGCCTGATGAAAGAAGCTTATCGGAAAAAGGCGTTGAGTTTCTGAAGAACGTTGGCACCTATAGCGGTGGGGTGGCTGCATCTTTTATATATCAAATGGCGATTGTCGCCATTTCTGATACGGCTGGACGAGTCTGCGCTCAGAAAGTCGTGGATGACCTTGAGGAGGGCAACTTTGCATTACCGCTCGCGGCTACGGGAGTGTTGACACTTTTTGCCGTTGCCCAGCAAAAACATCTCCTGAATAGCATGAAACATTTTAACGAGCTCGAGGCAGACCAAAAATCGGCTGTAGTAGCCTCGCATCATGGAATAACGCCGGAAGCATTTGATGCAAAACCGGATACCGAAAAGGAGAAGCTGGAAGCGAAACTCAAACGAGACTGGCTGATGTTGGGGGGGGCCTCCGCGCTCATGCCGGCAGGTGCGTTTGCCATGAATCTAATCGCAGCAACAGTGTCTCCAACCACAGCCTTTGCCAATCCGCTTTTCATGGCGATAGCAGAAAATTTGACCAAGGTTGCTGTTCGTTCTCCCGTGTATGGCGGTCTGCGGGAAACACTCCAAGAAGTATTTACAGGCCCGACGGGAGGGGTAGCCGATCTGACACATGCGGAAGCAGGCTGGTCGGGAATCAAATTTGCGGGAATGTCGGCCGCAGTCAACATGGGGCAAGCCGCAGCAGAACAAGCCATTGTCAAAAACAATTTGGGAGGAACGGTCTCCATTCTGGCGGCATATTCTGTCGTGAATGCAATGGGCGAATCCCTTAACTGGGCGGACAGCACCTCGGATCGCACAAAAAAATGCGCCGAGGTTGCCAAGAAAGATCTTATAGAACAACATCAAGCCTATGGAATGTCGGCACCTACGCCCGATGAACTGAAAACAGTGGCAGAACAAGCCGAATTCGCATTTAATCTTGGCATCAAGGATCAAAGCTTCGCTGAAGCACTCCGTAATATCGGCCGCAGGTATGGGGGATCGGCGTACGCGCGTGAAGGAGTTTACGCATTGTCGAGCGCAATATCCAATCTCGTCTCCAAATTAGAGAGCGAAGCAGAGGGCTCAATTGGTGACAAAGGCTCTTATGACGTTCTTAACAACCTCATTCTGGGTATTGCCACCACCTTCACCTATATTAAATTCAACGCTTGTGCGCAAAGCATGGGAGCACTGAGAGCAATACGCATGCACAACGAAAAAGAAGCTGAGCTACTCTCGGATTCGGATTCGGATTTTGATTTAATCAATGCCATGGATACTCAGGAAGGCACTAGCAGAGGAAACAACTGGGGAAAAAGCGGAAGCATACACATTGATAACCCCCTCACAAGGCACGCCCCTGGCATTATCGGGCTCGGCAGAAGATCATATAGCGAAAACCTTCATGAGCTAGAGAGCGCGAGGAGAGGGCTCACCACACGAGCCGATTCCCGAGTCATGACTGACTTCTAGATTTTCCGGTTAACGACAATTAAAGCTGCATTCCTTATGCAGGCGCTGCCTTCTTGGTGGCGCCTGCTTTTTTTTGTGACCACGGCCTTGGCGCGGCAGCTCTTCACGCCCATCAATCGCATTTATTCGCGGGCCGGCTTCATCAAGCATCTTTCCGAACTTCGGTGTAGTCAGGACTTTGGCCGTCCCAGATCCATGATCCAGTAGGTCTTGTATGCCGACGCGTCATTCTTCACGCAGGCTGTAGATACTGTTATTTCCTGACAGGCCCCTAGTACCGTCCGGCGCCGCCAATCAGCGGTGCGCAATAATCAGCGTACCTTTTTCCCGCGGGTCGAGATCGATGCGGGTCGGTGTTGCGAACCCCGCTTCGTCCAGCCAGCCGCACACTTCTTTGAAGCTATAGGTACGGGTCGCGGTCTCGACCAGCAAGGTGAGGCGGAACGCGGCATGAAACGGCAGCAGCGGCGCTTCGGCCAAGTATTCGTGAATCACCAGCAATCCCCCGGGCCGCAGCACCTGCCCGATGCGCCGGATTACCTGGCGATTGTCTTCCGCCGTCTGGTTGTGCGCGACCGACAGATAGAACGCCACGTCGTAACCGGTGTCCCAATCGCCATCGAGCAGATTGCCGGGGCGCAGGCTGATGCGGTCCGACAGATGCTCTTGCGCGATCAATGCCTCGGTATTGGTCAAGGCGCTGGCCATGTCGACGATGACGGCGCTCATGTCGGGATAGCGCTCGCAGAAGGAAATCGAGTGCAGTCCGTGCGATCCGCCCAGATCAAGCAGCCGCAGCGGTCCGGCAGGCAGGGACACCTTTTCGAGCAAGTCGGCCCCCAGGTGATGCGCGAACGAATGCATGTAGCTGGAGAAGATCGGTCCCAGATGGGAGCGTTCCAGCATGACTTCCCATAGCGTCTTCTCGGGTGCGCCCATCCTGACCGCATCCGTCAGGCCGCTCATGATTTCCCACGCTTCGGCGGTCCACAACAGGCCCGCCGTGTAGTCGACGCTGCCGCGCCGGGTGAACCAGCGCGTGGTGTTCGGCATATTGGCGAAGGTGTCGGCGCGCTTTTCGAGATAGCCGACCGCTACCAGGAACTCGGCCAGACTCTCGACGCCGACTTCGCTGGCGCCCACCGCCTTTGCCAGCGCCTGCACGCTGGACGGACCGTCAGCCAGGGTCTCGAACAGCCCCAGGCGTCCGGCCGAGATGATGGCGGCCGCCTTCATCATCGGCATATACACATCCAGCATCGGCAGTTCCGCCGCGTTCTCTTGCCAACCTGTTTGCCCTGTCAAATCTGTACTCCCGTTATCAATTCACATGCCTTGCATCGCCGATGGGATCCATGGATGACCGTCTCTGATCGTCTCCCGAGGCTTTCCATTGGTCGCTTCATGCCAGGTCGCCATTGTGCAACAAATCAAGGGAGGTACGCGTGCGATTGTGCGAGTGCTGCATCAGCCCAACTTCATTGAGGGCCAAGGTCGCCATTGTCATCCCATAGTTCGACCCGATAGTTTTCTGTGCCTGCAACGCGCGCAGTTATCTACTTCAACCAACGGCGGCGCGTTAAAATTGCACCCTCCGTCCCCAGTCGGCAGCGTTGGAAAATCCACCGCCAACGCGTTTTGTCCTGACGTGCCAATCCACCTGACGCCGTGGTTTTTAGAAGAGAAGGAATCCTCCTGTGTGGCTCCGTACCAGTTGTAACCTTGCCTTCACGGTAAGCATTCCGACGCCATTCATCCTGATGCTGCGTCCGCGCAGCGGCGCACAGCAGTGGGTGGCGCGCGAAACCTATACCTTGAAGCCGAGCGTGCCGGTGGTGGAGTTCACCGATAGCTACGGCAACCTGTGCCAGCGCCTGATCGCGCCGCCCGGCGAATTTTCCATCCGTACCTCGGCCGACGTGATGACCGCCGATGCGATCGACGTGGCGCCGGGCGCGCCGTTCGACGAGGTGCAGAATCTGCCCGATGCGGTGCTGACCTACTTGCTGCCAAGCCGGTATTGCGAGTCCGAACAGTTCATCGATCTGGCCAGCGATATCGTGAAGAATGTCCGCCCGGGCTACGACCAGGTTGCCTGCATCGCCGACTGGATTCGGCGTTCGGTGCGTTTCGATCCGGCATCCAATCATTACCAGCTATCAGCCATCGAGGTGAACCAGCGGCGCGAAGGCGTGTGCCGCGATCTCGCGCATCTGGGCATCGCGTTGTGCCGCGGCTTGTGCATTCCGGCGCGCATGGTGGTGGGTTATCTGCATGGACTGCAGCCGATGGATTTTCATGCGTGGTTCGAGGCGTATGTGGGCGGGCGCTGGTACACCTTTGATTCGACACAGGATGCGCCGCGCGGCGGACGCGTCAATGTCGCGTATGGACACGATGCGGCCAATGTCGCGATTTTCAATCAGTTCGGCCCGGCGCTGAGCCCCACCGTGATGCAGGCGACCGTGGAATTGCTGGATGCGGCGCCTGAATAAAGATAGGTTGTATGCAATGCAAGAGATGAAATATCTGGCGGGCTATTCCGAGGACCTGAAGAAACAGGTGCAGGGACTCGTCGCGCAAAACAAGCTGGCGGACGTGCTGTTGAAAAAGTATGAAGCAGCGCACGACATCCGGACCGACAAGGCGCTGTATCAGTATGTGCTGGACTTGAAAAACGACTTCTTGCGTAACGCCGAACCGATCAGCAAGGTGAGCTTCGATAACAAGATTCATGTAATCCAGCATGCGCTGGGGTCGCATACCTTCATCTCCAGGGTGCAAGGCAGCAAGCTCAAGGCCAAGCACGAGATCAGGATCGCTTCGGTATTCAAGCAGGCGCCGATCGCGTTCCTGAAAATGATCGTCGTGCATGAACTGGCGCACTTGAAAGAGAAAGAGCACAACAAGGCGTTTTATAAATTGTGCGAATACATGGAGCCGAATTACCATCAGTTCGAATTCGATCTGAGGTTGTATTTGACGCACATGGATGGGGCTGGGAGTGCTTTGTGGGAGCCACGAACCTCTTGCGCCTTTCCCGATCCGGCCCTAAATTAGCGAAACGAATATTCGGTACAGAAACCCTTTATGCCCGCAGCAGCCCTGACCCGCGACGAAGTCGTCCAACGCATTCTCGCTGCCTTTCGTCAATATGGATACGAAGGCGCCAGTCTGGCGCGCCTGTCGGAGGCGACCGGCCTCGGACGCTCGAGTCTTTATCATTATTTCCCGTACCGATCGTTCGGTTCTGTTATTTCAATGCTGTCGATTAACCTTTCAATGTTCAGGAGGTCTGCCATGCCCGTTACGCAACTTGCTCGTCCGATTCGTCTTTACCGTCACCCTTTATCCGGCCACGCGCATCGGGTCGAATTGTTTCTGTCCCTGTTGAATTTGCCGGTCGAATTGATCGATGTCGATCTGGCCAACGGTGCGCACAAGAAGCCGGAATTCCTCGCGAAAAATCCTTTCGGGCAGGTGCCGGTGATTGAAGACGGCGCGCTGACCTTGTCCGATTCGACGGCGATCCTGGTCTATCTCGCGACCAAATATGCTGACGAAAGCTGGCTGCCGCGTGATGCGGAAGGCGCAGCGGCGGTACAGCGCTTCTTGTCGGTGGCCTCAGGCGAAATTGCGAAGGGGCCGGCGGTGGCGCGCCTGGTCAATATATTGGGCGCGCCGCTCGATCGCGACGCTGCGCAGGCAATCGCCCTCCGCCTGTTCGCGATCTTTGAAACGCATCTGGCAGATCGTGCATACCTGACCGGCGCGCAGCCGACTATTGCGGATGTGGCATGCTACAGCTATGTCGCACATGCGCCGGAGGGCGGCATCTCGCTGGCCGACTATCCGCATATCCGCAACTGGATCAGCCGCATTCAGGCATTGCCCGGCTTCGTCCCGATGCGCGCCACCAAAGTCGCTGCTGCCGCATAACGGCCCAAGCAGAAGCCGCATCGACGACATCCGTGCCGTCGATGCATGACGAAAGATCATTAATGTCCGATACGCCGCTGCCACCCGGCTGGCCTTTCGAGGAATCGCCTTTTCACGGCAGTGAACGCGCGCTGTAACGCAACAGGGAATGCGTGCGGATCAGCGCAGTCGGCTACAATGGCGGGTGAAGCAAGCCAGACAGCCGCTGGCCATCGCAAGATGGCGGGAGGAAGGTCCGGACTCCATAGAGCAGGGTGACGGTTAATGGCCGTCCGCCGTGAGGCGAGGAATAGGGCCACAGAGACGAGCGTATTAAGTTACGGTGAAACGCGGTAACCTCCACTCGGAGCAATTCCAAATAGGCACGCGTTGATGTTGCTCGCGGAGCGTGCGGGTAGGAAGCTTGAGCCGTGGAGTAATTCACGGCCTAGAGGAATGGCTGTCATAGCGAGCGGGTTCGTCCCAATCGCCGTAACAGAATCCGGCCTATCGGCTTGCTTCATTTTTTTCGGCATGTTGTGTCGTTCAATGTGTATTGATTGTGGCACGGCGATTCCTGGCCGTTGATGAACATCAAAACTTGCCGCCTTCGCTTTCGTATAATCATTCCAAGAGTTTGTTCGCCGTGGGATGGAATGAGGCGGTAAAGTCGGCGGCGAGGACCGGTCGGCAATTAATGTGGACTATCAGGCGCCACATTAAATGCATTTGCTTTCGCCTTTTCACAGCCATTCCATCTCACGACCAACACATTTTCGCTTACTCGCATACGGGCCGCGACCCCGGTGCGATGCAAAGGCAAGAACAAGAAACTGTCCATGAATATTCATATAAGCCTTGCACCGCTGGTGTCGCTCATCGCCGGCATTCTCATTCTGCTCATGCCGCGTCTGTTGAACTTCATCGTCGCGATTTATTTGATCGTCATCGGCTTGATCGGGCTTTTCGGCGTGGGCGGTTTTCATATTCGGTGATCGTCGCCGTGACGATGCGTTACGCCGCCGGGTTCGATTTATCATGGCGTTGTTGCGCATTCGGTAGAAAAAATCCCGCGCCTGGCAGTCATTGCCAGGCGCGGGATTTTCTTTGCGGTGCCAATTTGCCGGATTGAACAAAATCGACCTGCTGGTATCGTCTATCCGCATTTCTGCGTAGAACTTTCCTTGTTGAAATACGTACTATGTAAAGTACGGGGCGCTGCTTGACCCTTGATATTTGATAAGGGAATTTACGCGCTTGTATTGCCTTCCGAAGATCTATTCAAAGAGCAAGCCATGTTGCCGATCAATTTGAATTTGAATGATTGGCATTGGTTTTCAACAGCGCAGCTTGGGCTGCCGCAAAAATATGAACGATCGTTCAACCCCCTGATTTCTCAAAACACATGTGTTTATCTAAGATGTGACTTTCACTATCTTCAGTAAGTGCTTAATTCATTTCAATATTTTGTTTTATTATTGCGTGAAGGAAATGCGCTAAGTCCTTGACTTTATTGAAAAAAATCAATGTTTTTGCTCCTGAATATTACTTGACCGCAAATAGCGCATCCTCTAAAGTGGGTGGAAGTGTGGAAAAGTGTCTTTTTGTGGGCAAAATTTAACAAATTAATGCCGTCGGCCCTTTCCGCAATCATTACCAAAAACGACAAACAAGAAGGACTATCACGGTGTTTCAAGGGGCGTCAGCACTCAATCTCGATGCAAAAGGACGGATGTCGATTCCGGCCAAGCATCGTGACGCCCTAGTTGTGCAGTGCGAAGGCCGCATTACGCTGACCAAGCATCCGCATGGTTGCCTGTTGTTCTTCCCGCGCCCGGTGTGGGAAATCCATCGCGAACAGATTGCTGCGTGGCCGATGTCGGCGCGCGCATGGCAGCGTATTTTTCTGGGTAATGCGTCTGATGTCGAGATGGATGGTGCCGGGCGGATCTTGATTGCGCCGGAGTTGCGCGCCGCCGTCGGGCTGTCGCGCGATGTAATGCTGCTCGGCATGGGTAGTCATTTTGAAATCTGGGATGCGGCGAAACTCGCCGAAAGCGAGTCGCAAGCAATTGCGACCGGCATGCCGGATGTATTAAACAACTTTTCGTTCTGACGGGCCGTGATGACATTCGAAGCGGTGCCAGAGTTTCAGCACCGTACGGTGCTGCTGGATGAGGCGGTTGATGCGCTGGCCATTGAAGGGGAGCGCGCCGATGGCGTGTACGTCGATGGCACCTTCGGCCGTGGTGGACATAGCCGCAAGATTCTGGATCGCTTGGGTGCACGCGGCCGTTTGATTGCATTCGACAAGGATCCGCAGGCAGTGGCCACCGCGCACACGATCGCCGACGCGCGCTTCGAGATCGTGCACGACAGCTTTGCCACGATGCGCGAGGCGCTGACGGCACGCGGTGTGGCACAGGTGGATGGGGTGCTGCTGGATTTGGGAATTTCGTCGCCGCAAGTCGATGATGCGGCGCGGGGCTTCAGTTTTCGTTCCGATGGACCGCTCGATATGCGCATGGATACCACGCGCGGCATGTCGGCAGCGGAGTGGCTGGCAACCGAAACCGAACAAACGATCGAGAAAGTGATACGAAATTATGGGGAAGAACGGTTTGCTTTTCAGATTGCAAAGGCGATTGTTGCTCGCCGGGCAATCGAGCCAATTTCAAGCACACGACAGCTTGCCGCGATCGTGGCACACGCAGTCAAAACCCGCGAGAAGGGCAAAGACCCGGCCACTCGTACCTTTCAGGCTATCCGGATTTTCATCAATCAAGAGCTTGAAGAACTCGAAGTAGGGCTTAACGACGCATTCAGGCATCTGGCCCCGCATGGGAGAATGGTTGTGATCAGTTTTCACTCGCTGGAAGATCGCATCGTCAAGCGCTTCATGGCCGCCAAGGCCAATGCGCCGCAGCCGGATCGTCGCCTGCCCATTCGTGCGGTGGACTTGCCGCAACCCGACATGAAATTGTTGTCGAAAATGAAGCCGTCTCACGCGGAAATTGCCGCCAATCCGCGCGCCCGTTCCGCCGTCATGCGCGTTGCCGAGCGGCTGGCGGGTAAATTGCCCGGTGAGCGCGTGCAATGAGCGGGCGCCTCAATTTCATACTGACGCTCGCGCTGGTGCTGTGCGCGCTGTCGCTGGTGAATGCGCAATATCAGGCGCGCCGCCTTTTCATCGAACTGGAACGTGCGCAATCGGCAGCCAGGCAACTCGATATCGACTGGGCGCAACTGCAACTCGATCAATCCACGCTGGGCAAGCACGCCCGCATCGAAGCCAATGCACGGCGCGACTTGAGCATGGTGGCCTTGACGCCGGAGCGCACGCAATATCTGACGGCGGAGGTGAAATGATGCGCGCCACGCCACGCACCGCTGCCGCAAAGGGGGTGCCGTTTTCCGCCAGCCCCGTGCTGGCGGTAACGCTGCCGGCATGGCGTTCGCGCGTCGTACTGTTTCTGTTGTTCGCCGCCTTCGTGGCGCTGGCCGGGCGCGCGCTCTGGTTGCAAGGCATCTCGACCGACTTTTTGCAAAAGCAGGGCGAATCGCGTTATGCGCGCACGCTGGAACTGCCGGCTACGCGCGGCAAGATCACCGACCGCAATGGACAGGTGCTGGCGTCTTCGGTGCCGGTCAAAGCAGTCTGGGCGATCCCGGATGACGTGCTGGAAGCGCCGAAGGACAAGTTGCGCGACTTGGCGAAATTGCTGGAGATGACGGAAGGCGAGTTGCGTAAAAAACTCGATTCGGATCGCAGTTTCGTCTACCTTAAACGGCAAGTCGAGCAAAACACCGCCGACAAAATCATCAAGCTCGGCATCCCCGGCATCGCGACGCGCAAGGAATACCGGCGCTTCTATCCGGAAGCCGGCGTGACGGCGCATGTGGTCGGCTTCACCAATGTCGAAGATGCCGGACAAGAGGGAATGGAACTGGCGTCGCAGAAAAATCTGGCCGGCATGACCGGCAGCCGGCGCGTGATCAAGGATCGGCTGGGGCGCATTGTCGAGGATATCGGAGCGATCCGCGAACCGCATGACGGCAAGGATCTGGCGCTGTCGATCGACAGCAAGATCCAGTACATCGCCTTCTCGCAATTGAAAGAGGCAGTCGAGAAACACAATGCGAAGGCCGGCGGCATTGTCGTACTCGATGCCAAAACCGGTGAAGTTCTGGCGCTTGCCAATTTGCCGACTTATGATCCGAATAATCGTTCTGTGCTAACCGGTGCGCAGTTGCGCAATCGTGTGATGACCGATACGTTCGAGCCCGGTTCGACGCTCAAGCCGTTTACGGTGGCATTGGCGCTCGATACCAAGCTCGTCACGCCTTCCAGCACCTTTCAAACCTCGCCCGGGAGGATGACAATCGGCACCGCGACGATTAGCGACTCGCATGCGCACGGTTTGCTGACGGTGTCCCAGATTATTCAGAAATCCTCCAATATCGGCACCGCGAAAATTGCACTGCAAATGCCGCCGCAGGAAATGTGGGAATTGTTTACTGCCGCCGGCTTTGGCCAGCAACCCAGGTTCGGTTTCCCGGGCGCGGTTGCCGGTCGCGTACGTCCGTACAAATCGTGGCGTCCGATTGAACAGGCGACCATGAGTTACGGCCACGGCATCTCGGTGTCGCTGATCCAGCTGGCGCGCGCCTATACCATCTTCGCGCGGGACGGCGATGTCATTCCATTATCGTTTCAGAAACTTGATCAGGCGCCGATCGGTCAGCGCGTGATCAGCGAGAAGACCGCGCGCGAGGTGCGCGCGATGCTGGAGACGGTGGTCAGTCCTGACGGCACTGCGCCGAAAGCGCAAGTGCCGGGCTATCGCGTGGGCGGCAAAACGGGCACCGCATACAAAATTGTCGGCGGCAAGTACGTCAGGAATTACGTCGCGTCATTTGTCGGTTTTGCCCCGGCATCCGACCCGCGCATCATCATCGCGGTCATGATTGACGAGCCGACTGGCGCACATTACGGCGGCGATGTCGCAGCGCCGGTCTTTTCGGCTGTCGCCGCCAATGCACTGCGCGCCATGAATGTCGCACCTGATTCTTCGGTGACCAATATCATCATTCCGGCCGATGCCGTGCAGGAGAGCATGTGATGCCGGCCGCGAATGCACTTCTGGCAGACGTTCTCGCGTGGCTGAACAAGGTCGCGCCGGCGGCGCAACTGTCGTCGGATTCGCGCACCGTCGCGCACGGCGATGTATTTTTTGCCTATCCGGGGGACGATGCCGACGGCCGCACATTCATTGCGCACGCGATCCAGAAGGGTGCGCGGGCAGTCGTGTACGAAGCCGACGGATTCAACTGGGATGGCGCGTGGATTGTTCCGCATCTGGCGGTTGCCGGCTTGAAAAAGAATGCGGGCCCCATCGCCAGCGCGTACTATGATCGACCGGATGCACGCATGTTTACCGTTGCGGTCACCGGCACCAACGGCAAGACATCGTGCACCCAATGGTTGGGTCATGCGTTGTCGCGTTTGGGCGAGCCGTCGGTCGTGATCGGCACGCTTGGCGTCGGCCTGTTCAAGCGCGGCGCGCATGATGAATTCAGTGCAACCGGCTATACGACGCCCGATGCAGTGCTGCTGCAGCGCAAACTGGCGAAAGCCCGTGATGCCGGCGCGACATCCGTGGCGCTCGAAGCATCATCGATCGGCCTCGCGCAGGGCCGTCTCGACGGCATGCATTTCGACGCTGCACTGTTTACCAATTTCACGCGCGACCATCTCGATTATCACGGCGACATGGCCGTTTATGAAGCCGCCAAGACCATGCTGTTCGACTGGCCTGGATTGCAGCATGCGGTGGTGAATCTGGATGACGACATGGGGCAGCGCCTGATCCAGCTTTTGCAGCAAAAAGCGCCGCCGACCGCCATCATCGGTTACACACTGCTTGGAAAAACCGTGGAAGGTGTGGCGACTTTGTGCGCCTCCGACATCCGCACCAGCCACGCCGGCACCGTATTCCATCTCGCTTCGCCATTCGGATCGGCACAGGTAAAAGCGCAACTGGTCGGTCAGTTCAATGTCAGCAACGTGCTTGGCATTCTGGGCGTGCTGCTGGCGAAAGGCGTCGCATGGCGCACCGCGATCGATGCGGCCGAAGCGTTGAAGGCAGTTCCCGGCCGCATGCAGCAACTGGGCGGACAGGAAGCGCCGCTGGTGGTGATCGATTATGCGCATACCCCGGATGCACTGGAAAAAACCCTGGCGTCACTGCGTCAGGTCGCACAGCAACGTGCCGGCCAGTTGTGGTGCGTGTTTGGCTGCGGCGGCGAGCGCGATCCGGGCAAACGTGCGCAGATGGGTGCCGTGTCGCTGGCTGCCGATCACGTGATCGTTACCAGCGACAATCCGCGCAGCGAAAGTCCGGAGGGCATCATTGCGCAAATCGTTGCCGGCATGGATGCGGCGAAAGCCATGCACATGGAAATCGAAGATCGCGCCGCAGCGATTCTGTGGGCGGTCAAGCATGCGGCAAGGCACGATGTGGTTTTGCTGGCCGGGAAAGGCCACGAAACCTATCAGGAAATCAAAGGCAAGAAATTGCCGTTTTTGGATGCAGACCATGCCGCGCTGGCGCTGGCTGCACGGGTAACGATGAAGGGGGTAAGTTGATGAAATCGTCATTGGCGCAATTGCAGCCATGGATTTCCAACGCGGTAGTGACGGTCGATGCCGAATTCGATGGCGTATCGACCGATAGCCGGGGGGTGTCCTCGGGCAATTTATTTGTCGCCTTGCGCGGCGAACGTTTCGACGCGCACGCATTTCTGCATGAAGTCGCCGCAAAGGGTGTGGCTGCCGTGGTGGTTGAGCGCATGCCGGAAGGCATGCCGCTGCCGGCGCTGGTCGTGCCCGATACGCGGGTGGCGTTAGGCGAAATCGCACGTCACTGGCGCCGGCAATTTTCAATACCGGTGATCGGTGTTACCGGCAGCAACGGCAAGACTACGGTCAAGGAAATGATCGCATCGATTCTGATGGCGGCGTTCGGCAATGCGCATTACCTTGCCACGCGCGGCAATCTGAACAATGACATCGGCGTGCCCTTGACCTTGCTGCGACTGAATGCGCCATGCCGGGCTGCGGTGATTGAACTGGGGATGAATCATCCTGGGGAGATTGCTGTTCTGTCCGGCATCGCGCAACCCGTTGTCGGCCTGGTCAACAATGCGCAGCGCGAACATCAGGAATTCATGGAGAGCGTGGAAGCGGTGGCGCAGGAAAACGGTGCGGTGATTTGCAGCCTGCCGTCCGACGGCACCGCGGTATTTCCGGCGGATGATCCATTTGCGCCGTTGTGGCGCGGCTATGCGGGACAGCGCAAGATCATGAGTTTCGGTCTGACGGCGGATGCGGATGTGACCTGCACGTATCGGCCGAATGCATTCGGCAGCGATTTGCAGGTAACCGCGGGAGCGCGGAAATTCGAGGTGCGGCTGGCGGCGGCCGGCGTGCATAACGTGCGCAATGCGCTGGCTGCGATCGCCTGCACCCTGGCCATCGGGATCGAGACGGACGCAGTCAAGCGCGGACTGGAAGCGTTTGCGCCGGTCAACGGCCGGCTGCAGCGCAAAACCGCAACCGGCGGCGCACTCGTGATCGACGACACTTACAACGCCAATCCGGATTCGGTGCGGGCGGCGATCGATGTGCTGGCGCAGGCCGCGGCGCCGCGTGTGCTGGTGCTGGGCGACATGGGCGAGGTCGGCAATGAAGGGCGTCAGTTTCACGAGGAAATCGGCGCCTATGCACATGCATGCGGCATCGAGCATTTCTTCACGCTGGGCGATCTGGCGCGTCATGCGGCGGCTGCATTCGGTCCCGGCGCCCATCACCATGGCGAGATAAGCAGTCTGAACCACGCAGTCGAAGTAATTCTTACACCCAGTACAACAGCGTTGATAAAGGGGTCGCGCTTCATGAAGATGGAACGGGTTGTGCAGCATCTTCTTGACCAACAAGTACAGGAACAGGGGACACACTAAATGCTGCTCTGGTTAGCGCAATATTTCAAAGAAGACATCGGCCTGTTGCGGGTCTTTAACTTCATCACGTTTCGCGCGGTGTTCGCCACGCTGACCGCACTGGCGATCGGCTTGATCGCAGGGCCGGCTGTGATCCGTATGTTGACACGGCTGAAAGTCGGACAGACGGTCCGGACCGACGGCCCGCAAACGCATTTGATCAAGAGCGGTACGCCTACCATGGGCGGTGTCTTGATCCTGATCGCGATCGGGATCTCGACCTTGCTGTGGGGGGATCTGGGCAACCGCTTCGTCTGGGTGGTGCTGGTGGTCACGCTCGGTTATGGCGCGATCGGCTGGGTCGACGATTATCGCAAAGTGGTCTACAAGGACCCGGAGGGCATGTCGTCCAGAGAGAAATATTTCTGGCAATCGCTGATCGGCATGACCGCGGCGCTGTATCTCGCTTTTTCAGTATCGGCGCCGACCAATACCAAGGTCTGGGAATTGTTCATCGCATGGGTGCAGTCCGGTTTCAATATGGATTTGCCGCCGAAAGCCGACTTGATCGTGCCGTTCTTCAAGACCATCAGTTATCCGCTGGGCGTCTGGGGCTTCATCGGCCTGACCTACTTCGTCATCGTCGGCACCAGCAATGCGGTGAATCTGACCGATGGCCTCGATGGGCTGGCGATCATGCCGACCGTGATGGTGGGCACGGCGCTGGGACTGTTCGCCTATCTGACCGGTAGCGCCGCGTATTCGAAGTACTTGTTGATTCCGCATATCCCGGGCGCCGGCGAATTGCTCGTTTTCTGCGGTGCGATGGCGGGCGCCGGCCTGGCCTTCCTCTGGTACAACGCGCACCCGGCCCAAGTGTTCATGGGCGACGTCGGCGCGCTGGCGCTGGGCGGCGCGCTCGGCACGATTGCGGTCATCGTGCGCCAGGAAGTAGTGTTGTTCATCATGGGCGGCATCTTCGTGGTCGAAACCTTGTCGGTGATGCTGCAGGTCGGTTATTTCAAATTCACCAAGAAGCGCTACGGTGTCGGCCGCCGCATTTTGTTGATGGCGCCGCTGCATCATCACTTCGAGCAAAAAGGCTGGAAAGAAACACAAGTCGTGGTGCGCTTCTGGATCGTCACGATGATGCTGGTGCTGTTTGGTTTATCCTCTTTAAAGCTGCGTTGATGCATTACGAAGGCAAACACGTTCTTGTCCTCGGGCTCGGTGAATCCGGGCTCGCGATGGCGCAATGGCTGGCGCGCTGCGGCGCGCGGCTGCGCATCGCCGATACGCGTACCGCGCCGGAACGGCTGGCCGCATTGCGTGAAGTGCTGCCGGACGTTGAATTTATCGGCGGGCCATTTGCCGCCGGCCTGCTGGAGGAAATCGACTTTGTCGCGGTCAGCCCTGGTCTCGCGCCGACGCGCGAACTGGCGTCGATCATCCCGGTAGCGGCGGAAAAAGAGATGCCATTGTGGGGCGAGATTGAATTGTTCGCGCAGGCTTTGGCGCATTTGAAGACCGAGCGCAACTACACACCGAAACTCATCGCCATTACCGGCACCAACGGCAAAACCACGGTGACCAGCCTGACCGGTTTGTTATGCAAACGCGCCGGATTGACGGTGCAGGCCGCCGGCAATATCAGTCCGGCCGCGCTCGATGTGCTGCGCGATGCGCTCGAGCATGACACGTTGCCGCAAGCATGGGTTCTGGAATTGTCCAGTTTTCAGTTGCACACCACGCATGGTTTGCAAGCCGATGTGGCGACGGTTTTGAACGTCACGCAAGACCATCTTGACTGGCATGGCGACATGGATGCGTATGCCGCCGACAAGGCGCGCATCTTTGGCGCCAATACCATTCATGTATTGAATCGCGACGATGCGTGTGTGATGCGCATGGCGTCGCCCCTGGCGCCGATGATCAGCTTCGGCGCGGGCGAACCGGAACAAGCGAACTGCCTGGGTCTGGTCAATGAAAACGGCATGCTGTGGCTGACGGTTGCAGTGGCGGCAGAAGAAGGCGAAAAGAAACGCCGCAAGAAAGGCAGCAGCGACGAACTGCCGGTCGCCATCAATCGTTTGATGCCTGCCGATGCCCTCAAAATCCGCGGCCGGCACAATGCCGTCAATGCACTGGCGGCGCTTGCGCTGTGCCGTGCGATCGGCTTGCCGCTGGCGCCGTTGCTGCACGGCTTGCGCGAGTATCACGGCGAACCGCATCGCGTCGAATTGATTGCCACCATCGGCGGTGTGGCGTATTACGACGACAGCAAAGGCACCAATGTCGGCGCCACCGTGGCCGCATTGAACGGCCTCGGCGCGCAGCAGGGCCGGCTGGTATTGATTGCCGGCGGCGACGGCAAGGGCCAGGATTTTGCGCCGTTGGCGGAGCCGGTCGCCAGACATGCGCGCGCGGTACTGTTGATCGGCAAGGATGCCGCCGCCATACGCGCTGCGGTAGAGCAATCGGGCGTCGAATTGATCGACTGTGCAACGCTTGAAGACGCGGTGCAGCGCGCCTCCGAACGCGCGCAGTCGGGCGATGCGGTATTGCTGTCGCCGGCCTGCGCCAGCCTCGACATGTTCAAGAATTATGCGCATCGCGCGCAGGTATTCGCCGATGCCGTGCGCGAAATCGCCTTGTCGCGCGGAGAGCTTGCATGAAATTCGCGATGCCATCGTTCTCCGCTGCATCGGCGCACGCGCCGGTGGGCAGTCTCGCGCAGCGTTCGAAGATGATGGAGTACGACCAGCCCTTGGTGTGGGTGGTAGTGCTGTTGATGTTGTTCGGCATGGTGATGGTGTATTCGGCATCGATTTCCTTGCCGGACTCGCCCAAGTATGCCAGCTACAAGAATGCGCATTTTCTGATGCGCCAGGCGATGTTCATCGGCGTGTCGCTGCTGGCCGGCCTGTTTGCATTTCGCGTGCGCATCGAAACCTGGCAGCGCTTTGCCCCCTATTTATTCGCCGGCACCTTGATCTTGCTGGCACTGGTGCTGGCGCCGGGCATCGGCAAAGGCGTCAACGGCGCGAAGCGCTGGTTGTCGTTCAAGGTATTCAACCTGCAACCATCCGAGTTGATGAAGTTGTTTGTCGTGTTGTACGCCGCCGACTATACGGTGCGCAAGCAGCAATTCATGCACAAGCTGACCAAGGGCTTTTTGCCGATGGCGGCGGCAGTCGGCTGCGTGGGTTTGCTGTTGCTGCTGGAGCCGGACCTCGGCGCGTTCGGCGTCATTGTCTGCATCGCGATGGCGCAGACGAGCAGCGTACAGAGCTCGACGGATCGCGACGCGGTGCTGAAGGTGGTCCAGATCTTCTTCGACACCATGACGGCCAGAGACGCGGAGGGGGCCCGAAGGGTCATGGTTCCTCAAGGGCGCTTCCACGCTATGGACATGCGTCAGCCGAAGATTGATCCCCAGTCGTTCACGAACGAGGAGTACTTCGCGCGGCTGCAGCAATCAAAACGCACGAGCCGCGAACGGAT
>CAMLDH010000038.1 GCA_946478765.1 uncultured Oxalobacteraceae bacterium
AATGCCAGAAGATCGTCGCGCTGCGTTGACTTGACCGCATGCTCGGTACCGATATCGAGCGTGCCATACGGATGCCGATCGCCGAACAAAGCGCTCGATGCCACACGGAACGCAACTGCCGGCGCATTTTCCCGTAACTGGCGCAGCTCACCCAGTAGGCTGCTGCGCTGGCGCTCGACTTCTTCAGCCGGGAAGCTCGGGTTGCGTACGACGTCGGCCAGTACATCGAGCGCCTGATCAAAATTACTCTTGAGGGACATCACCTGCGCGATGGATGCGTCGGCCGATGCACCTGTGCTCAGAAATGCACCCAGCTGCGCCACCTGATCTGCGATTTGCGGCGCGGTGCGACTCTTGGTGCCCTCTTCCAGCATTTGCGCAGTGAAGCTGGCCAGTCCCGATTTGCCGGCCGGATTGGCGGCGGAACCGGTCTTCAAAACAAGTTCGGCCGCCACCAGCGGCAGTGCCGGGTTGTAATAATGAATGACGCGCAAGCCGTTGGCCAGTGTGAACGCTTCGCCCGTCGGCAGCGCCACCGGTTTCATAGGCCCGCCCTTCGGCACCCGCTTGCGCCACGCTTCATCGGTGTTGAGCGCGGTTGCGCCGGTACCGGGCGCCACTTTCATCGTCGGCGGCGTCGGCACTTCGGGTCCCAGGTCTTTCTCACCCGGCACCGCATGCACGACTGCGCGCATGTTATTTTGCAATTGCATTGACGCTACGCGTTGCACATCGGCCGGCTTGATCTTGCGGTAGCGTTCGATATCCTTTGCCAAAAAACCGGGGTCGCCGAGGTACTGGTTGTATTGATTGAGCTGGTTGGCGAGGCCGGCGCCGCCGACTTTTTCAATCTGGCTCAGCATCGCTGTTTCGATTGTGTTGCGCGCACGCTCCAGCTCCTTGTCGCTCGGCGGCGTACTGCGCAACTTGTGCATTTCTTCATCGATCGCGGCTTCGATTTCCTGTGCGCTATGACCTGGCCGGGCAGTCACATCGACCATGAATATCGACGTCAACGCATTCGAGCTCTGTGATGCATTGACGTCTTGCGCGATCTGCTTGTCGTAGATCAGCGTCTTGTACAACCGGCTCGACTTGCCGCCAGCCAGGATTTGCGCCGCCATGCTCAGTTCGGCATCGCCCTCCTTGTAGGCAGGCGATGTCAGCCAGCCCATGAACACACGCGGCAATTCGATCTGGTCCTTCACCACCGCGCGGCGCTCGGCGGTGATCGGCGGCGTGACGACGTGGTGTTTCGGGATATCGGCGCCGCGCTTGAAGCTGCCGAAATATTTCATCACCAGCGCTTTTGTCCCGGCCTTGTCGATGTCGCCCGCAATCACCAGACTGGCGTTGTTGGGTCGGTAGTAGCGGGCGAAGAAGCGCTTGATATCGTTCAGTTTGGCGGATTGGATATCGGCGTGCGAGCCCATCACGCTCGCATAGTACGGATGCGTCTTCGGAAACAGTTGATGGAACAAGGCTTCTTCGACGATGCCGTACGGGCGGTTTTCAATGCTCTGGCGGCGCTCGTTGCGCACCACATCCTGCTGGTTGGTCAGCGCCGTCTGGTCCAGCACATCGAGCAAATAACCCATGCGGTCGGAATGAATCCACAGCGCCAGTTCCAGTTGGTTGGACGGCACAGTGTCAAAGTAATTAGTGCGGTCGAAATCGGTGCTGCCGTTGGAGTCGGTCGCGCCGGCACCCTCCAGTAGCGTATCGGCCATGCCGCGCGGCACATGTTTGCTGGCGGCGAACATCATGTGCTCGAACAAGTGCGCAAAACCGGTCAGCCCCGGCTCTTCATTGGCGGCGCCGACGTGGTACCAAATGTTGACGGCGGTAATCGGCAACCGATGGTCTTCCACCAAGATCACGTCGAGGCCGTTTGGCAGTGTGTATTTTTCGTAAGCGATGTTCGGCAACGGAGCGTTGGCTGCAGCAACGGTTGGTTGAGCGGCAGCATCGGCGGCAAAGAGCGGGTGGGTCACTGTGCCGTACAGCCCCAGCAGCAAGGCGGGTAGCGCCAGCAGCTTTGATGATTTCATCCAGCTTCTCCAAGTGATTGTTGAGACAATCTGCGAGCATAGACCGGGAGGATGGGCTTGACAAGTTCGTGAGGGTAACTAGGATGCCAGCATGGAAACAGAACCGCAGGACGACAAACTGAAGGGGCATGCCGGCTTTCGCCGGAATGACAGTCTTGCGTTGATTTGCAAGTGAGGCTTGAGCAAACGATTCATTGCTTTACGCTACCACCGCCGCTTTAATCTGCGTCAACGATAAGGGATCTTCGATCGTCGTCAAATCCCCCGGATCGCGTCCTTCGCAAATCGCCTGTATCGAGCGCCGCAACAACTTGCCGGAACGCGTCTTCGGCAACAGGGAAACGAAATGCACGCGTGCCGGCCGCGCCACCGCACCCAGCTGCTTGTCGACCACCGCCATGATTTCCGCTTCCATTGCGCGGCGCATGTCCGGTGTCGATGCGGCATCGGCATTCTTCAAAATCGCAAAGGCAACCGCAACCTGCCCTTTCAACTTGTCCTCGACGCCGACCACCGCGACTTCCGACACATTCGGATGGCTGGAAATGCTCTCCTCGATTTCGCGCGTGCCGAGGCGATGCCCTGCCACGTTGATCACATCGTCGGTACGGCCGAGAATGAAGTAGTAACCGTCCGCATCGCGAATGCCCCAGTCGAAGGTCGAATACACCCGTTCGCTCCGGAAGTTGTTCCAATAGGTCGTTACAAACCGTTCGTCGTCGCCGTACACCGTCTGCATGCATCCCGGCGGCAGCGGGCCGGCAATCACGACCACGCCCTTTTCATTCGGGCCGCAGAGTTCGCCGGTCACTTCGTTCAGTAGTTTCACGTTGTAGCCGAACACCGGCACGCCCGGACTGCCGAGCTTGGTTTTCTTGTCTTCGATGCCCTTGGCGATCGACAGGATCGGCCAGCCGGTTTCGGTCTGCCAGTAGTTATCGATGATCGGCACGCCCAGCGCCGACGAGATCCATTGCGAAGTCGTTTCGTCCAGCGGCTCGCCGGCCAGGTACAGCGCTTTCAATGAAGAAAGATCATGTTTTTTCATGAATTCTTCCGGCTGCTTTTTCAGCACGCGCACCGCGGTCGGCGCGGAGAACATGCGCGTGACCTTGTACTTCTCGACAATGCGCCACCAGATGCCGGCATCGGGGCGGATCGGCAAACCTTCGTACATGATGGTTGCCATGCCGGCGATCAACGGACCGTACACGATGTACGAGTGACCGACGACCCAGCCGATATCGGAGGTCGAAAAATAGGTTTCGCCAGGATTGCCGCAGAAAATATGCTTCATCGACGACGCCAGCGCCACCGCATAACCGCCGACATCGCGCTGCACGCCTTTCGGCTTGCCGGTGGTGCCGGAGGTGTAGAGAATGTAGGAACTCTCGTTCGATTCCAGCCATGTGACCGGTACTTCGTCATGCATGTGCTGCGCGCGCAGTGCAGCGTAATCGATATCGCGCTCGCGCACCAGTTGCATCGGCGCCAGACCCCGATTGACCAGCAACACGTGCGCCGGTTTATGTTCGGCCAGGTTGATCGCGTCATCCAGCAATGGCTTGTATGCGACGCTCTTGCCGCCGCGCGAACCGGCGTCGGCCGACACGATCAATTTCGGCTTCGCGTCGTCAATGCGCGTTGCCAGGCTGTTGGCGGCAAACCCGCCAAACACCACCGAGTGAATTGCGCCGATGCGAGCGCACGCCAGCATGACGAATGCCGCCTCGGCAATCATCGGCATGTAGATCAACACGCGGTCGCCCTTGGTGACGCCGAGCGATTGCAGGATCGCGGCGGCGCGGTTGACTTCCGCTTGCAGCTCGCGGAAAGAATAGACTTTTTCAGTGTCAGTCTCGGTCGAGATCGCGATCAGCGCCGGCTTGTCGCCTTGTGTTGCGACCCAGCGGTCCACGGCGTTGTGGCACAGATTGGTCTTGCCGCCGACAAACCATTTCGTGAACGGGGGTTTGGAATCATCCAGCACCCGAGCGTATGGCTGGCGCCATTCGATCAGTTGCGCTTCGTTGTCCCAGAATGTCTGAGGGGCAGTGATTGATTGCTGGTAGAAATCTGAATAATTCATCGCTTCTCCGAATTTCAAAATACGTATGAAAGCTGGATAGTGCACTGACCTAAAGTAGGTCGAGTATCGCCTCTCCAATTTACTTCATGCATACGAAAATCAATTGCTCAGGCACAAAAAAAGCGCAATAACAAAGTTGTCATGGCGCTTTTTCTCTCTCATCAAAGATACCGGATCACGTACATGCCGACATATACTCTTCGCTCATCGCCTTATTCTTGGCTACCATTATTTCTTTACAGCAATAACAAGCGCGCATACAATTAAAACCATCCGTGGAATTAACGGAGAATCAAAAAAATCCGTAATTGCTCAACATAATAATTACAAGTTGTTCTCATAGCTGGGGGGATTCAATATCAACGAAGCATTGACTGACGTTTGTTTCGATGGGTTAACACAAGAGGCCATTTCGTATGATGAATAACATCAAAATCAAAACCCTTATCATTTACGCATTAAGCATTCTCGCTGCAATGATGCTGGTGATCGGCGGTTTGGGAATCTACAGCATCAAGCATACGGCGACCATACTTCAGAATACCTCTCTGAAAGACGTAAAAATAGGTGCCACGGTCGAAAAAATCCGATTCAAAATGGAAGTCAATCGCAGCCAGATTTTGCAGTTGCTGCAGCACAATCCCCAAATGGAATGGTTCAAGTTGCACGATCATCCGCTGGCCGTGCATTTCAAAGTAATGGCCGAGACGACGAACGAAATCAATCAATTATGGACCCAGTATACGGCCTCCATCACATCGCCGGAAGAACGTAAATTGGCCGACGCATGGTTTGCCAAAAGCGGGAGCTTGGGCGTCAACGCCATTGGTGAAGCCAGTGCGGCGGTACAACAAGGAAAATGGGATGACGGCGAGACCGTGCTGATTCGCACCATTAATCCAAGTTATCGCGTCTCCGATGACGACTTGCGCACCTTGACCGAGTTTTTGACGAAACGGGCCAAGACCCATAGTGATCTCGTCAACACGGATATTGACAGCACCGGCTACCTGATGCTGAGTGTGTTGACTCTGGCGGCGCTGCTCGGTATTGCGACCGGGATTGTTTTGGTGCGCAATATTACCTTGCCTTTACAGCAAGCGATCGGCATCGCGCAGCGTGTTGCCCAAGGCGATTTGACCGCACAAATAGAAGTGCGCTCAACGAATGAATTCGGGCAACTCATCAAGGCGCTACAAGACATGAATGCCAGTTTGGCCCACATCGTGCGCGACGTACGAGCGGCTACGTACACAATCGATGGCGCTTCCGATCAAATTGCGTCGGGTAATCTTGATCTGTCGAACCGCACCGAACAACAAGCGAGCTCGCTGGAAGAAACTTCTGCCTCGATGGAAGAATTGACCAGTACGGTCAGGCAAAATGGCGACAACGCGATGCAAGCAAACCAATTGGCGCTCTCGGCCGCCGAAGTGGCGCGCAAGGGTGGTACTGTCGTCTCGCAAGTGGTCTCCACAATGGGCTCGATCAACGAATCGTCCAGGAAAATCGTCGATATCATCAGCGTCATTGACGGTATTGCGTTTCAAACCAACATCCTGGCATTGAATGCAGCCGTCGAAGCCGCACGCGCCGGCGAACAAGGGCGCGGTTTTGCGGTGGTCGCGACCGAAGTCAGAAATCTTGCTCAGCGTTCGGCCGGCGCCGCGAAGGAAATCAAAACACTGATCGATAACTCGGTTGAAAAAATCGATCATGGCAACAAGCTCGTTGATCAGGCCGGACTGACCATGGAAGAGATTGTCACCAGCGTCCAACGCGTCACCGACATCATGGGTGAAATCACGATGGCGAGCAAAGAGCAAAGTGCCGGGATCAATCACATCAACGACGCCATCAGCGAGATGGATGGCGCAACCCAGCAAAATGCGGCATTGGTGGAACAAGCCGCTGCCTCTGCCGGCATGCTCGAAGAGCAGGCGAAAAATCTGGTACATCTCGTCAGTGTCTTCAAGTTGGGCGGCGCGGTCGCCACCGCAAGCGCGCCGACGTCCAGCACGCCGCATAACATCAGTACGAGCCGCCCCCCCAAGCCTAAACTCACCGCCGTATCCAGCAAGAACCAGCGCCTTTCAATAGGCGCGTAAGCAAAGCACCAGTCGCAATACGCAAGGCAGCCAGGTCCCTGGCTTGATCCCGACGATGAATGCCGTACGCATTGGATCGCGTTTGCCGATCCGATGCGCGTGGCCAAGGAGATGCAATGGCTTATCCAACGCAACTACGCCATCGTCAGCAGACGCCGGCCATTCTGGCGCTTGCAGACGGTTCGATTTTCAACGGCTTTTCCATCGGCGCCGCCGGCCATGCCACTGGTGAAGTCGTATTCAATACGTCGATGACGGGTTACCAGGAAATTCTGACCGACCCGAGTTACAGCCATCAGATCGTCACGCTGACGTATCCGCATATCGGCAATACCGGGATCAATGCGGAAGATGTCGAATCGAGCAAAATTCACGCCGCCGGCTTGGTCATCAAGGACTTGCCGCTGCTGGTATCGAATTTCCGCGCGGCCCAAAGCTTGTCCGCTTATCTTCAATCGGAAAATATCGCCGCCATTGCCGGCATCGATACGCGCATGCTCACGCGCTTGTTGCGAGAGCGCGGCGCCCAAGCCGGTACGATTCTGGTCGGTGACGATGCGCGCAAGGCGCTGGCGCTGGCGCGTGCGTTTCCGGGCTTGGCCGGGATGGATCTGGCGAAAGCGGTGTCGGCGCGCGCCGCCTATGCATGGAATGAAACAGAATGGGCGCTGGGCGCAGGCTATGGCCGGCAAGCCAGCCCCAAGCACCATGTAGTCGCCTTCGATTTCGGCGTCAAGCGCAACATCCTGCGCATGCTGGCCGAGCGCGGTTGCAAAGTGACTGTGCTGCCGGCGCAGGCTTGCGCCGCCGATGCCTTGGCGCTCAGCCCGGACGGCATCTTCCTGTCCAACGGCCCCGGCGATCCGGAGCCATGCGATTACGCGATTGCCGCAAGCAAGGAATTGATCGAGCGCGGCATCCCGACCTTCGGCATTTGCCTCGGCCACCAGATCATGGCGCTGGCCTCCGGCGCCAAAACGCTCAAGATGAAATTCGGCCATCACGGCGCAAATCACCCGGTACAAGACTTGGATAGCAAGCAAGTGCTGATCACGTCGCAAAACCACGGTTTTGCGGTCGATGCCGCGTCGCTGCCGGCCAACTGCCGTGTCACGCACACGTCGCTGTTCGACGGTTCGCTGCAAGGTTTTGCCCGCACCGACAAGCCTGCGTTCTGTTTCCAGGGCCATCCCGAAGCATCGCCGGGACCGAACGATATTGCCTATTTATTTGATCGCTTCGTGTCGATGATGGAGACCCATAAAAATGCCTAAACGCAATGATATTAAAAGCATCCTGATCATCGGCGCCGGCCCGATCGTCATCGGCCAAGCGTGCGAATTCGATTATTCGGGCGCGCAAGCCTGCAAGGCGCTGCGCGAAGAGGGTTACAAAGTCATCCTGGTCAACAGCAATCCGGCGACCATCATGACCGACCCGGAAATGGCCGATGTCACTTACATCGAGCCGATCGCCTGGCAAGTGGTGGAACGGATCATCGACAAGGAGCGCCCCGATGCGATCCTGCCGACCATGGGCGGCCAGACTGCGTTGAACTGCGCGCTCGACCTGCACAACAACGGCGTCCTGGAAAAATACGATTGCGAGCTGATCGGCGCATCGCCGGAAGCGATCGACAAGGCGGAAGACCGCTCAAAATTCAAGGAAGCGATGACCAGGATCGGACTCGGTTCAGCCCGTTCCGGCATTGCACACACGATGGCGCAGGCGTGGGCCGCGCAACAGGAATTAGGCTTCCCCGTCATCATCCGGCCTTCCTTCACGATGGGCGGCAGCGGCGGCGGCATCGCCTACAACGCGGAACAATTTCACGCCATTTGCGTGCGCGGCCTGGAGGCGTCGCCGACGTCCGAGTTGCTGATCGAGGAATCGCTGATCGGCTGGAAAGAGTACGAGATGGAAGTGGTGCGCGACAAGGCGGACAACTGCATCATCGTGTGCTCGATCGAAAACCTGGACCCGATGGGCGTGCATACCGGCGATTCGATCACGGTGGCGCCGGCGCAGACGCTGACCGACAAGGAATACCAGATCATGCGCAATGCGTCGCTGGCGGTGTTGCGCGAAATCGGCGTCGATACCGGCGGCTCGAACGTGCAGTTCTCGATCAATCCGGAAGACGGCCGCATGATCGTCATCGAGATGAATCCGCGCGTGTCGCGCTCGTCGGCGCTGGCATCGAAAGCGACCGGTTTCCCGATTGCGAAAATCGCCGCCAAGCTGGCGGTCGGTTTCACGCTGGACGAATTGCGCAACGAGATCACCGGCGGCGCGACGCCGGCATCGTTCGAGCCGTCGATCGATTATGTCGTCACCAAGATTCCGCGCTTCGCATTCGAGAAATTCCCGCAGGCCGACGACCGTTTGACGACGCAAATGAAGTCGGTCGGCGAGGTGATGGCCATCGGCCGCACCTTCCAGGAATCGTTCCAAAAAGCCTTGCGCGGCCTCGAAGCCGGCGTCGATGGCTTGCGCCGGAAAGTGACCGGCCGCGCGGTGATCATGGAGCAACTCAGTGCGCCGGGACCGGATCGCATCTGGTATGTCGGCGACGCCTTCGCCCAAGGGTTTGCGCTGGAAGAAGTGCAGAAACTCACGCATATCGATCCATGGTTCCTGGTGCAGATCCAGGACATCGTCGAGACTGAGTTGTGGCTGGAAACGCAAGCGCTCGCCGAGCTCGACAAAGCGTGCCTGTTCCGACTCAAGCAACAAGGATTTTCCGACCGCCGCCTGGCGACATTGCTCAAGACGACAGAACAGGCGGTGCGCGACAAGCGCCACGCGCTGCATATTCGCCCCGTCTATAAACGGGTCGATACCTGCGCCGGCGAATTCGCGACCAACACCGCGTACATGTATTCGACCTATGATCAGGAATGCGAAGCGCAACCGAGCGCCAACAAAAAGATCATGGTGTTGGGCGGCGGCCCGAACCGCATCGGACAGGGTATCGAATTCGACTATTGCTGCGTCCACGCGGCATTGGCGATGCGCGAAGACGGCTATGAGACGATCATGGTCAATTGCAATCCCGAGACCGTTTCGACCGATTACGATACGTCCGATCGCCTGTATTTCGAATCGCTGACGCTGGAAGACGTGCTCGAAATCGTTCATCTGGAACAACCGCTTGGCGTGATCGTCCAATTCGGCGGCCAGACGCCTTTGAAACTGGCGCTCGACCTGGAAGCGAACGGGGTGCCGATCATCGGCACGTCGCCCGACATGATCGATGCCGCCGAAGATCGGGAGCGCTTCCAGAAAATGCTGCATACGCTGGAGCTGCGCCAGCCGCAAAACCGTACCGCGCGCACGGAGAAGGAGGCGGTGCGCCTGGCGCTGGAAATCGGCTACCCGCTGGTGGTGCGGCCGTCCTATGTGCTGGGCGGCCGAGCGATGGAAATCGTTCACGAACAAGCCGACCTGGAGCGCTACATGCGCGAAGCGGTCAAGGTATCGCACGATTCGCCGGTCTTGCTCGACCGCTTCCTGAACGATGCGATCGAGGTCGATGTCGATTGCCTCTCGGACGGCAAGCGGACCTTGATCGGCGGCGTGATGGAGCATATCGAGCAGGCCGGTATTCACTCCGGCGATTCGGCCTGTTCTTTGCCGCCGTATTCGTTGAAGCAAGAGACGATCAATGAACTGAAGCGCCAGACCGCGTTGATGGCGAAAGGCTTGCATGTCGTCGGCTTGATGAATGTGCAATTTGCGATTCAACAACAGGAAATCAACGGAAAACAACACGACGTCGTATTCGTGCTTGAAGTCAATCCGCGCGCATCGCGCACGGTGCCCTTCGTGTCGAAAGCGACTGGTTTGCCGCTGGCCAAAATTGCAGCGCGCTGCATGGCCGGACAATCGCTCGACAGCCAGGGCATCGTCAACGAAGTGGTGCCGCCGTATTTCAGCGTCAAGGAAGCAGTATTCCCGTTCGCCAAATTTCCCGGCATCGATACGATCCTCGGGCCCGAGATGAAATCGACCGGCGAAGTGATGGGGGTGGGCAAGACGTTCGGTGAAGCTTACTTCAAATCGCAGTTGGGGTCCGGCATCAGGTTGCCGCAATCGGGCCGCGTTTTCATGCGCATCAAGAAAAGCGATCAGGCGCGCTCGGTCGCCATCGCGCGCCAACTCGACGCGCGCGGATTTTCCATTTGCGCCAGCACGGTGACGGCACTCATCATCAGGGCCGCCGGCATCCATGCGACGGTGCTTGACGATGCCGCCATTCTGGACATGCTCGCCAAAAAGGAAATCGCCCTCCTCATCCTTACCGTGGACGAAAAGCGTAGCGCAATCGTCGACTCGCGGCCGATTCGCGTCGCGGCGCTGAAGGCAGGCACCGTCGTATACACGACGATCGCCGGCGCAGAGGCGGCGGTCAACGCGATGCACCATATCGATGAGCATGATTTATACGCTTTGCAAGCCTTGCATCGCTCGATACCGCAAGCGGACGATGGCCGGCGCGCGCCTCGCGTGCCGACCGAACGGCTGGCGCCGAGTGCCGCGGACCTGGATGCAGCGGCGACCATCGTGGAACGGCGCGTGCAGCGGAGCGAACGGAAAGCAGGCGCGCCCCTCATCAATTTATTCATCAGGCAACCCTTCACCGAATCGGATCGAAAGCAGCAACGCTTGATCGCGGACATTTTGCATTTGATCGATAGCGCAAACAGCGCGCCGTACGCATTTAATTATCTGACAGGGATACAAGCGGAAAGCGCCGTGACATTCAAGAAATCGTTCGAGCAGAAAGTCCATGTGCCCTTTACGCCAAAGAACTTCCGGGACCACCGGCTAAAATTGCTCGATCAAGCCGATGCCTTCATTAATATCCGTGTCGGCATGAGCGAGAGTAGCGCCTTTGAACTGAGTTACCACATATTCAAGGGAAGGCGCACACCCATTTTGTTCCTGGCTTGGAAGCATGCGCCGATTAAAACCACCTTGCTCAGGGAGCTGGAAGATTTATGCGATATCACCTATATCGAATTCGACAAGATTAGCGAGCTGAGAAAAGGCATTCATCAATTCTTTAGCACCAAGATATTGGGAAACAACGATTAGCTTGCGCTTGGAGCGGATTCGCTCATCAGATGCATAAAAAAAGCGCAACGACAAATTTGCCGTTGCGCTTTTTGATCGTCATGAAAAAAATCAGATCACGTACAGATCGACGTACTCATTGACCGGCATCGCTTCCAGTGCTTTCTGATCGAGCGACACGTTCAGAATTGCCTCTTGCTGCTTGGGCGGGAACTGACGCGCCAGGTTGGTCTTGAATTTCTCGACCAACAGCGGGATGCCATCCTTGCGGCGGCGTGCATGGCCGATCGGATATTCGACGACGACTTCCTTCATCTTCTTGCCATCCTTGAATTCAACCGTCAATGCATTGGCGATCGAGCGCTTCTTCGGATCGTGGTAATCCTTGGTGAACGCCGGGTCTTCGACGCATACGATTTTGTCGCGCAATGTATCGATACGCTTGTCGGCAGCAACATTGTCTTCGTAATCGGAGGCGGTCAGGCGGCCGAAGATCAACGGCACCGCGACCATGTACTGGATGCAATGGTCGCGATCGGCCGGGTTGTTCAACGGGCCTTTCTTGTCGATGATGCGAATGCAGGCTTCGTGCGTGCGGATCGTGATCTTCTTGATGTCTTCGACCGACTTGCCGGCCTTGGCGAGTTCCTTGTGCAGACTCATCGCCGCTTCGACCGCGGTCTGCGAATGGAACTCGGCCGGGAAAGAAATCTTGAACAACACGTTTTCCATCACATAGCTTTCATACTTGCGCTGGAACTTGAACGGCTGGCCCTTGAACAGTACGTCGTAGAAGCCCCAGGTCTTTGCGGTCAGCACCGATGGATATCCCATCTCGCCGGTTTTCGCGATCAATGCCAGACGCACCGCGCGCGATGTCGCGTCGCCGGCCGCCCACGATTTGCGCGAACCGGTGTTCGGCGCATGACGGTAGGTACGCAGCGCTTGGCCATCGACCCATGCGAGCGACACCGCATTCAGGATTTCATCGCGGGTGAGGCCGAGCATTTCGGCGACAACGGCGGTCGAGGCGACTTTCACCAACACGACGTGGTCGAGGCCGACCTTGTTGAACGAGTTTTCGAGCGCGATGCAGCCCTGGATTTCATGTGCCTTGATCATGCCGGTCAGCACGTCTTTCATCGTCAGCGGCTTCTTGCCGGCAGCGACTGCATTGCGCGACAGCCAGTCGGCTGTGGCCAGAATGCCGCCGAGGTTGTCGGATGGGTGACCCCATTCGGCTGCCAGCCAGGTATCGTTGAAATCGAGCCAGCGGATCATCGCGCCGATGTTGAATGCAGCCTGCACCGGGTCAAGCTGGAATTGCGTGCCCGGCACCTTGGCGCCGTTCGGCACGATGGTGCCCGGCACGATCGGACCCATCAGTTTTTTACAGGCAGGATATTCCAGCGCTTCCAGACCGCAGCCGAGCGTGTCGATCAGGCAGTTGCGGGCGGTGTCGTAGGCGACTTTGGAGACGATCTTGTATTTGGTCACGTAATCGACGATGTCGACCAGGACTTTATCGGCCTTTGGACGGACGTTGGAGATGTGTGCTGACATGTGTTTTTCCCTATGTTGATGCGATGTTGAATTGGTTTCGATTTTAAGTTTTGTTCCTCCCCTTTCAAGGGGGGGGCAATAGTGTTCGGCACATTATTTGCGAAGCGCCAGCGTTAGAGGTTCCTTCCCGAGGCTCCCTCCCCTTCAAGGGGGCGCAGCAGGGAATTCGGATCGCATGCGATCCGCCTGCGGAGCGGATTGCGCTTGCAAGCGCAATCCTCTTGGTTGGGATGGGGATGGGTTACAAGCCACGGCATTAAACCCATCCCCACCCTAACCCTCCCCTTGAAAGGGAGGGAATACGGCGGTTGGAACACGTCAACAAATAATGTGCCGGACACTATTAAGCCCTCCCCTTGAAAGGGAGGGAATATTCTTTCTCTATTTACGTTTACCGATCGGCACGAATTGTAAATCGTCCGGCCCGACATAGTTCGCGCTCGGGCGAATAATCTTGTTATCGATGCGTTGCTCGATGATATGCGCGGCCCAGCCCGAGGTACGCGACATCACGAACAGCGGCGTGAACATCGCAGTCGGCACGCCCATCATGTGATATGACACGGCGGAGAACCAGTCGAGGTTGGGGAACATTTTCTTCGCGTCCCACATCACCGTCTCAAGACGCTCGGCGATATCGAACATCTTCATCGAGCCGGCCTCCTTCGACAGGTTGCGCGCGACTTCCTTGATGACCTTGTTGCGCGGATCGGCGATGGTGTACACCGGGTGGCCGAAGCCGATGATGACTTCCTTGTTTTCGACGCGCTTCTTGATATCGGCTTCCGCTTCATCCGGATTGTCGTAGCGTTTCTGAATTTCAAATGCGGCTTCATTGGCGCCGCCATGCTTCGGACCGCGCAACGCGCCGATTGCGCCGGTGACCGCAGAGAACATATCGGATCCGGTGCCGGCAATCACGCGACCGGTGAACGTGGAGGCATTGAATTCGTGCTCGGCGTACAGGATCAGCGAGGTATGCATCGCTTTTTCCCACAATGCAGACGGCTTTTCGCCATGCAGCAGATGCAGGAAATGCGCGCCGATCGAGTCGTCGTCGGTTTCGACTTCGATGCGTTTGCCGTTATGGCTGTAGTGATACCAGTACAGCAGCATCGAACCAAGCGAAGCCATCAGGCGATCCGCGATGTCGCGTGCGCCCTGCGTATTGTGATCGTCTTTTTCCGGCAGCACGCACCCCAGTGTGGATACGCCGGTACGCATCACGTCCATCGGATGCGACGATGCCGGCAGGCATTCCAGCGCCGCCTTGACGTTGGCGGGCAGGCCGCGCAATGCCCTCAACTTGGTTTTGTAGGCTTTCAGTTCCGCTGTGGTCGGCAACTTGCCGTGCACCAGCAGGTGCGCAATTTCTTCGAATTCGCAGGTGTCGGCGACATCGAGGATGTCGTAACCGCGATAGTGCAAATCGTTGCCGGTCTTGCCGACCGTGCACAATGCGGTATTGCCGGCTGTCACGCCGGACAATGCGACGGATTTCTTGGGCTTGAAGCCTGTAGCCTGTTGCTCGCTCATGAGTATCTCCTTGTAACAAATCTCAGGTGGTTCTATAGGAGCGGGCAAGGCCTGCTCCTGCAATATCATTTGGCTTTTTTCTGCGCAAACAATGCGTCGAGCTTTTGCTCGAAGTCGTGGTAATTGATGCGCTCGTACAGCTCCATGCGCGTCTGCATCGTGTCGACCACGTTCTGTTGCGTGCCGTCGCGGCGGATTGCTGTATAGACGTTTTCGGCCGCCTTGTTCATCGCGCGGAACGCGGACAACGGATACAGTACGAGGCCGACATCGGCCGCTTTCAATTCATCCACTGTAAAGAGCGGCGTCGCGCCGAATTCGGTGATGTTGGCCAGCACCGGCACCTTCACCGCCTTGGCGAATTTCTTGTACATGTCGAGCTGCGTGATCGCTTCCGGAAAGATCATGTCGGCGCCGGCTTCCACGCACGCCATCGCACGTTCCAATGCGGACTCCAGGCCTTCGACCGCCAATGCGTCGGTGCGCGCCATGATGACGAAGTTGTCATCGGTACGCGCATCGACCGCGGCCTTGATGCGATCGACCATTTCCTGTTTGGTCACGATTTCCTTGTTGGGACGATGACCGCAGCGCTTGGCGCCGACCTGATCCTCGATGTGCATCGCCGCCGCGCCGAACTTGATCATTGATTTGACGGTACGCGCGACGTTGAACGCGGACGAGCCGAAACCCGTGTCAGTATCGACCAGCAGCGGCACGTCGCACACGTCGGTAATGCGGCGCACATCGGTCAAGACATCGTCGAGCGTGGAAATGCCGAGATCGGGCAAGCCGAGCGAACCGGCCGCGACGCCGCCGCCGGACAGATAGATGGCCTTGAAGCCGGCGCGCTTGGCGAGCAACGCATGGTTCGCGTTGATGGCGCCGACGACCTGGAGCGGGGATTCTTCTTGCATTGCCTTGCGGAACGCTGCACCTGCGGAGTAGTGACTCATGTCTGCACCTTACGTTTCATGGATGGGAGCTAATTACCCTATTGCAATCGCTGTGCCACCGGATTTTCCACATCAAGCCGACGTGTTGGCCGCACATCATTTCTCGACAAATCAAGCACTTGGAAAAAAGCGATGAAACACTGGCGAAACAAATCTTCGCCCACGCGTTTCAACCTGCGTTACACTCGAAACACTTGAACCATTCAACTGAAACATGGCACGCCCTCTTTCCCCGCTGCGCGAAGCAACCGACAAGCCGATTATCTGGACGGTATCGATCTCGCGCCTGTTCGATTTGTTCCGCGACCTCACGGTGGAATTCGATGACCGCGCGATCATCGAACCGATCCATCTCGGCTTCGAGGATGCGGTGCGCCACATCCGTGAACGCCTGGCAACCGAGCGCTGCGACGCGGTGATTTCCGCCGGCTCCAACGGCGCCTATCTGAAAAGCCGGCTGTCGGTGCCGGTCGTGATCGCCAAGGCCAGCGGCTTCGATGTGATGCGGGCACTGGCGCGGGCACGCAAGATCACGCCCGAGATCGGATTGATCACCTATCAGGAGACGATGCCGGAGCTGGCCGAATTCCAGGCCACGTTCGGCTTGCAGATTGCGCAACGTACTTATGCGACCGAAGAAGATGCTCGTTCGCAAATCAACGAGCTGAAGGCGGCCGGCATCAAGGCCATCGTCGGCGCCGGCCTGATCACGGATCTGGCGGAAGAAGCGGGACTGGCCGGCGTGTTCGTCTATTCGGCCGCGTCGATTCGGCAGGCATTCGAAGACGCGCTCGAAATCGCACGCTTCACGCAACTGGAATCGACCCGTGGCCGCGCCCATCCGGTCGCCGAGACCTTGCGCGCCAAGCACGGCATCAACGATTTGCGCGGCGATTCGGCGGCGATGGAAACGGTGCGGCAATCGATCGTGCTGTTTGCGAAATCGCCGGCCACCGTGTTGATCCAGGGCGAGACCGGCACCGGCAAGGAACTGGCGGCGCAGTCGATCCATCGCGAAAGTCCGCGCGCACGGCATCCGTTCGTTGCAATCAACTGCGGCGCGGTAGCGGAGTCGCTATTGGAATCCGAATTGTTCGGCTATGAGGAAGGCGCATTTACCGGTTCGCGCCGCGGCGGTCATGCGGGCCTGTTCGAAGCCGCGCATCGCGGCACGCTGTTTCTGGATGAGATCGGCGAGATGCCGCTGGCTTTGCAAACCCGTCTGCTGCGGGTACTGGAAGAACGCGAAGTGGTGCGTGTCGGCGGCACGCGCCCGATCCCGGTCGATGTGCGTATCGTCAGCGCCACGCATTGCGATCTGGATACACGAATCAAGGATAGCCGGTTCCGCGCGGACCTGTTTTATCGGCTGGGCGTGTTGCGCATGACCTTGCCGCCGTTGCGCGAGCGCACCGATGATCTGGTGCTGCTGGCCGAATGGTGTTTGAAGAATGCGCTGGCGTCGCTCGGCGTGCGGCCGCATGCGAATCTGCACGCGGAAGTCGTCGCATGCGCGCCGCTGTTTGCCGGCTATGCGTGGCCGGGCAAAGTGCGCGAGCTGCGCAATGTGATGCAGCGCCTTGCATTGTTTCTGGCAGCCGAACCGCTGCAGGCGTTGACGCCGCATTTTGTGATGACGGTCGCGCCGGAACTCGGCAGCAAAGCGCCATCGGCATCCGGACCGATGCCTTCACCGGCCGCAGATTCGGAATCGATCGTGCAAGTTGTGGCACGCTTTGGCGGCAACCGGGAAGCCGCCGCCAAACATCTTGGCATCAGCCGCACGACGCTATGGCGGAAATTGAAATCGGATTCTGCCTGAAAAGTCGACACGTTTTGCAGGAGCGGGCATGCCCGCTCCTGCCCATCAAACATGCGTTAACTACTACGCATTCATCAACCGTATCAATGCAGCTGTTGCTTCAGATTGGACAGTTCACTGTGCGCCTGCATGATCGCACTCCTGACCTGATCGTCCACACCTTCAGCGCGCTCCGCCGTCTGTTCAGCACGGTCGCTCAGCTCCTCAAGCTGATCGACACATTGACGGATGCGTGTTTCATCTTGCGACTGCAACTCCTGCCTGGCCTGGTCGGTTTGGCGATCGAGTTGTTGTACGCAGTCTTTCACGTCTTGCGGCATGTCGGCATTGGAACGACATGCTTGTGCGGCTTGCTCAATGCTGCGCTCAATATTGCTGAACCGTTTTTGAATTTCGTTTGCCTGCATCATGATGCGACTCCTTTTCAGACGTTGTTCCATGAAAAGATAAACACTCAAAGGCACTCTGAACCATTCCGGAATTTCGCAGGGATCAGTTAATCAATAAGTACAGGTGGATTGATATGGCGCAAGGAATTGTTCAGAGTGTTGATTTGATGAATCGCGAATTATGAAGTTCCGGCTGAAAGAATTTATATCAGGATTGTGTTTTCCCGACTTGCGTGCGTCGCAATTTTGCGTCGCTGCCTATCTTGAAATCAGTACAGCGGAGCAACAAGACCTTCAGCGGCAAACGCACGCTGCACCGCGGGCCGTGCGCTCACCAGTTCAAGGTAACGCCCGAGGTGCGAACGATTGCGCGCCGGATTGTCCATCATCCGGGTCCAGCGCGACAGCATCATCAGATACGGATCGACCGCCGTGTAATGCGCACCCAGCAAGTAAGGCCCGCGCCTGTCGGCGCTATTGGCAACGAGCGTATTCTCGATCAGATCGAGCATTTTGCTGATCCGTGCTTCCGCATGTTGCTTGATTTGCGCTGCCATCGCAGCATCGTCCGCCAGCCGCTCCGGATAAAAATACGTGATCAATTCAGCCTGCAAGGTATTGGTCAGATAGATCAGCCACTTGTAGAATTCGGCGCGCGCAGCCGTGCCGACCGCCGGTGCGAATCCGGCCTCCGGATGACGATCCACCAGATGCAAACAGATCGCGGCGGTTTCATATAACACCAGCTCGCCATCGATCAAGGTCGGGATGCGCCCGGTCGGATTCAGCGTCAGGTATTCCGGGCTGTTGTGCGCATTGCGGTCGCGGTCGACCAGCACCAGTTCGTAAGCGACGCCGAGTTCTTCCAGCAGCATGTGCGGCGCGAGATTGGCGTTGCCGGGGTAGTAGTAGAGTTTGATCATTGTTTTCCTTATGATGTAGTTACACAGAAGTCAGTAACTTAGGCGACGAAGAACCTTCGTGTTCCCTCCCCTTCAAGGGGAGGGCTAGGGTGGGGATGGGTTAAGTCCGCAGCGTAAAACCCATCCCCATCCCAACCTTCCCCTTGAAGGGGAAGGAGTG
>CAMLDH010000039.1 GCA_946478765.1 uncultured Oxalobacteraceae bacterium
ATCCCCATGGCATTACCTATGCACATTTGACAGAAATTTTTGCGTAATTACTTAGTACGAAACAATTACGTTGCATCAGGAAAAACGATTTTTCCTTTACCAGCCACCGGCCGAATTTCCGTGCCGCACACAAAAAAAGCCGCATGGCGGCCTTTTTGTTGCTCTATCATCAAAGCTCTGAGGCAAGCAGCGTTACAGCACCCACTGATCGGCGATAATTTTCTCCAGCCAAAATGTGCCGATCACCGTTTTTACATCCGTGATCTTCCCTTCACGTATCCAGGTCAGCATGTCGGCAACAGGCGCTGTAAACGTTTCCAGAAATTCGCCGTCATCCAGCTTGCTCTTTCCTGCAGTGAGACCACGCGCGAGAAAAATATCGAGGTGTTCGTTCGAGTACGCAATCGCGTTATGGATCGTGCACACGAATTTCCAATCCGTCGCGGTGTAACCGGTTTCCTCTTGTAATTCCCGTTTCGCACACGCTAGAGGATCTTCATTTGGATCGATTTTCCCGGCAGGAAATTCAATAAATACTTGATGCAACGGATAACGAAATTGACGCTCCAGTAGCACCGAACCATCCTCAAACAGCGGCAGAATCACTACCGCACCAGGATGCTTGATGTATTCGCGCGCGGTAGTCTTGCCATCCGGCAGACGCACGGTATCTCGTTGCACTTTGAGGAAATGGCCGCCGTACGCGAGTGCGCTATCAACTTGCGATTCTTTCAGGTGTTGATCCATGCTGAATATCCGGAAAAAAATGGGGAAACGCAGAGTATAACGGCGCTTCAACTTGCAGGTTTGAACTGAATCAACCGTGCCGTTTACGCAAATAGCGGAACACGAAGCCCGGATAGGCCAATACGATGAACAAACACCCGGTCACCGCATAGAATTCCCATCGCTGGACAAACGCATTGCCCATGCGCGACTCAAGCAGATACGCGATACTGCCGACGAGCGCGTAAAGAATTGGCATTTCGGTCAAACGCAACCAGAATGGCTTGACCGCAATGCCGAGGGGAATAATAGAGAATAAGTGCTCGTTAAGAAACGGCAAGTTGGCGGCCAGAGCCGCCAGCAGGATCACGAACCAACTTGACAGGGAGACGTCCACCAAACGATGCTGTGAAAAGGCTGTTTTTACGACGCAAGTGTCTTGACGATGGCAGTCGCGCAGGCAGTCATCAACGGGCCGGGCAACAAACCGAGCAACAGCACCGCCGCGCCATTGATGCTTAATGCGACGCGCATATCCTTATTGACGATGATGACTGAATTGTCGACCGGCTCATCAAAATACATCAACTTGACTACACGCAAGTAGTAGAAGGCACCGATCAGCGACAACAATACTGCCACCACTGCCAGCCATACCTGTCCGGTGCCCAGCACCGCCTGCAGCACGGACAGTTTTGCGTAGAAGCCCATCATCGGCGGAATGCCGGCCAGTGAAAACATCAACATCAACATCACAAGGGCAAACCATGGGCTGCGCTGATTCAAGCCCTTAAAATCATCCAGTTCTTCCGCTTCGAAGCCGGCACGTGCCAGCAACAGAATCACGCCGAAGGTACCGAGAGTCGTCAACACATAGGTAATCACGTAGAACATCGCGGAGCTGTACGCATTGGCCGCAGAAAACACATTGCCATTGACGACACCAGACAACAGTCCGAGCAAAACGAAGCCCATCTGCGAAATCGTCGAGTACGCCAGCATGCGCTTCAAGTTGGTTTGCGCAATCGCCGTCACATTGCCGATGACCATCGACAATACCGCGAGCACCATCAGCATCTGTTGCCAATCCACCGCAAGCGGCAACAGTCCTTCCACCAGCAGACGGATACAGATCGCAAATGCCGCGAGTTTCGGAGCACCGCCCAACAGCAACGTTACAGCGGTTGGCGCGCCCTGATAAACATCCGGCACCCACATATGGAACGGCACCACACCAAGCTTGAATGCCAATCCAGAAACCAGGAACACGACGCCGAATACCAGCACTGTCTTGTTCACGGTGCCCGATGCGGCGGCCTTGGCAACTTCGGTCAAGTCGAGCGAACCGGTCGCGCCGTACAACATCGACATGCCATATAACAGGAAACCGGAAGCGAGGGCGCCAAGGATGAAATATTTCATCGCCGCTTCGGTCGACACCGCATGATTGCGGCGCAGCGCAACCAGTGCGTATAGCGACAAGGACATCAATTCCAATCCCAAGTAAATGATCAGGAAGCTGTTACCTGAAATCATCACCATCTGGCCCAGCAGCGCAAATAACGCGAGCACGTAAAACTCGCCGCCCAGGTAACCGCTAAGCATGCCGCGGTCAGACGCGTACTGGCGTGAATAAATCAAGGTCAGGCCAACGGCAATATATGAAAACACCTTCAATAAGCTCGACATCGGATCGGAGACGAACATGTTATGGAACGTATACACCGTCAAGCCGCTATCGACGTTAGCTAGGCTGAGCAGAGTACAAATTACCAACGTTGCCATGGTCAACATGTAGATGATGTGGCGCTTTGCATCGGACACAAACAAGTCAATCAGCAGGATGGCTGAGGCAGCAATCAGCAGAAAAATTTCAGGATAAACCGGGATCAGATTCATGTTATTCATTTTGTCACCACACCAAGTACGTTCACGATCGCTTTCATCAGTTCACTTTCGAGAGCGCGATATGCTTGAGCAAGTCAGCGACAGAGGTTTGCATCGCATCGGTGAACGGTGCCGGATACAGGCCCATCGTAATCACGGCGACAGCCAGCATGCCGAGCATGAAAAACTCCCGCGCACTTAGATCCTGAAGTTTTGCAACATGCGGATTGCCCACTTCACCGAACACCACCCGCTTGACCAGCCACAGCGAATAGGCCGCGCCAAAAATCAGCGCTGTTGCCGCCAGCACGCCAATCCAGAAATTGAATTTGACCGCACCCAGTATCACCATGAATTCGCCGACAAAACCCGAGGTTGCCGGCAAGCCGCAGTTGGCCAGGGAAAACAAAACGAACAGCGCCGCAAATTTAGGCATGGTGTTAACGACGCCGCCGTAATCCGCGATTTGACGCGAATGCATACGGTCATACAACACACCGATACAGAGGAACATTGCGCCCGACACAAAGCCGTGCGAAATCATCTGCACGATTCCGCCCTGCACCGCCATTTCATTGAAAACGAAGAAGCCAAGCGTTACAAAACCCATGTGCGCGATGGATGAATAAGCGACCAGCTTTTTCATATCGGTCTGCACCAGCGCGACCAAGCCGATGTAAATCACCGCAATCAAGGACAGCGTGATGATGAAACCAGATAGATAGTGGCTGGCGTCCGGTGCAATCGGCAACGAGAATCTCAGGAAACCATATGCGCCCAGTTTCAGCATGATCGCCGCCAGCACCACGGAACCGCCAGTCGGCGCCTCAACGTGCGCATCCGGCAACCAGGTATGCACCGGCCACATCGGCACCTTCACCGCAAACGCCATCAGGAATGCAAGGAAAATCAGGATTTGCGCAGACAGCGGCAACGGCAGCTTGTGCCAAGCCAGGATCTCGAAGCTGCCGGCAGACTTGAAATACAAATACAGAATCGCAACCAGCGTCAACAGCGAACCGACCAAGGTGTAGAGGAAGAACTTGATCGCCGCATAGACGCGATTGGCGCCACCCCAGATGCCAATGATGACGAACATCGGGATTAGCGTCGACTCAAAAAACACATAGAACAGCAAGCCATCCAGCGCACAAAACACCCCGATCATCAGACCGGACAAAATCAGGAATGCTCCCATGTACTGGGCAATGCGTTTTTCAATGACTTCCCATCCTGCGATGACGACGATTACGGTAATGAACGCGGTCAATGGAATAAACCAGAGCGAGAGTCCGTCAATACCAAGGAAGTAATGGATATTGAAGCGCTCGATCCACGCGAATTTTTCAACAAACTGCATGCCGTGCGCTGCGTTGTTGAAATTTTGAATCAGCGGCAAGGTCACCAGGAAGCTGACAATTGCACCGACCAGTGACACGCCGCGCACCAGCGCCGGATTGTCGTCACGACCGAACGCCAAAACGAAAAGACCGAAGGCGATCGGGCACCAGATCACGAGGCTTAGAACAGGAAAAGTTGACTGCATCATGGTTTTTGTATTTTGTTGGGGACCTAATCTCATTCGGCGCGCTACGGTGCCTTATAAGCTCTGTCCCGCAATCCCTAAAATTTGCTTTACTTGGCCAATTTATTTGGCAAACGGAAACGGCATGAAATAAATCAAGAAACCCAGCACACCAAGGATCATCACAAACGCGTAGTGATAAATATAACCAGACTGGAAATGACGAATCACGGATGAGAACCAGCCAACCAGTTTAGCGCTGCCATTGACGATTAGTCCGTCGATCAAGGTCTTGTCGCCCACATTCCACAAGCCGCCGCCCAGCACTCGTGCGCCGCCGGCAAAAACGACATCATTGAATTTGTCCATGTAGTACTTGTTGTCCAGCAACGTGTAAATTGCATGGAATTTACTGTAGAACCATGCTGGCACCTTCGGGTTCACCAGGTAGCAGTAATACGCTGAGACAACGCCCGCCAACGCGAGTGCGAACGGCAGCGACGTGAATGCATGCAGGCCCATTGCCCACGCGCCATGGAATTCCTTGGTCAATTCTTCCATTGCATGGTGCGACTCGTTGACAGCAATCACACCCTTGAAAAAATCGCCGTGCAACATCGGTTCGATTGTGATGAAACCGATCACCACCGACGGAATAGCCAGCAACATCAGCGGAATCTTGACCACCCACGGTGCCTTGCCCGGTTTCTCGCCCGGCGCCAAGCCATGATGATGTTCGTCGCTGTGTTCGTCGTGACTGTGATTCTGATGTTCGTCATCGTGTGGTTTGCCAAAGCGTTCTTTTCCATGGAACACCAGGAAATACATCCGGAACGAATAGAACGCGGTCACGAATACACCGGCAAGCACCGCGAAATTGGCAAATCCGGCACCGGCAATATGCGTGTTGTGCACTGCTTCGATAATGCTGTCCTTGGAGTAGAAACCCGCAAAGAACGGCGTGCCGATCAGCGCAAGCGACCCCAGCAAGGACGTAAGCCAAGTGATCGGCATGTACTTGCGCAAGCCGCCCATATTGCGGATGTCCTGATCATGATGCATCCCGATGATCACCGCACCTGCGGCAAGAAACAGCAGCGCTTTGAAGAATGCATGGGTCATCAGGTGGAACACCGCGACCGAATAAGCGGACGCCCCCAATGCGACTGTCATATAACCCAGTTGCGACAGCGTGGAGTAAGCCACCACGCGCTTGATATCGTTTTGAATAATGCCCATGAACCCCATGAACAGCGCAGTGATCGAACCGATCACCAGCACGAATGACAATGCGGTATCCGACAATTCAAACAATGGCGACATGCGTGTCACCATGAAAATACCGGCAGTCACCATGGTCGCCGCATGAATCAGTGCAGAGATCGGGGTCGGACCTTCCATCGAATCAGGTAACCACACATGCAATGGGAATTGCGCCGATTTACCCATCGCGCCGATGAACAGGCAGATGCAGGCAACCGTAATCAAGCGCCAATCCGTACCCGGCAACAGCAGCGTAGCGATCTCATCCTTCTTCGCGAAGACTTCCGCATAGTTCATGGAGCCGGCATACGCCAATAGCAACCCGATACCAAGTATGAAGCCGAAGTCGCCGACGCGATTGACCAGGAACGCTTTCATGTTGGCGAAAATTGCCGTCGGACGGGTATACCAGAAACCGATGAGCAGATAGGAAACCAAGCCGACCGCTTCCCAGCCGAAGAACAATTGCAGGAAGTTGTTGCTCATCACGAGCATCAGCATCGAAAAGGTAAACAACGAAATATAGGAAAAGAAGCGGTTGTAGCCTTCGTCATCCTGCATGTAGCCGATGGTGTAGATATGCACCATCAGCGACACAAAGGTCACCACGCACATCATCATTGCAGTCAGGCTGTCAATCAGAAAGCCGACTTCCAGCTTGAGGCCCGCCACCGTCATCCATGTGTAGAGAGTGCCGTTGTAGTTTGCGCCATCCATCACCGCCAAAAGCGTCTTGAAGGAGATGATGAGCGCGATCAGCACGCCCAGAATTGTGACCGTATGCGATGTCGCGCGACCGACTTTATTGCCGAAGAACTTAGTGCCGAACAGACCTGCGATAACAGAGCCTGCAAGCGGCGCCAGAGGTACGGCCAGAAGGAGATTAGGGTTAAGTTGCCCCGCCATGATGCCCCTTAAATTGAATTTATTGGGGACTGAGTGCCGCATCGCCTGAGCGATGCTTCATTCTGTCCTGCCCTGCGTTATTTATCTATGCTGCGGGCGGGCACGGCTGCGCCTTGCCCCCCTCAATAATGATTAACCCTTGAGACTGCCCAGATCTTCCACATTGATGGTATCCAGATTACGGAACAACACCACCAGAATGGCAAGACCGATCGCGGATTCCGCGGCAGCCACCGTCAGGATGAAGAAAACGAAAATCTGCCCCGCAGCATCGCCAAGATAGTGCGAAAAGGCAATGAAATTCATGTTGACTGCCAATAACATCAATTCGATTGCCATCAGCAGCACGATGATATTTTTACGATTCAGAAAAATGCCGACGATCGAGATCGCGAACAAAATCGCGCCGAGGATCAGATAGTGTGCGAGCGATAGGGTCATTGTGCTTTCCCCTGTGCTGGGTCGGTTGCAGCGACAGCGGCGAGTTGTCCGTTACCTGCGATGCCTTGGGCGCGTGCCGACTCGGCTTTCATGCTCACAATTCGCAAACGATCGCTGGCTTTCACCTTGACCGCCTCAGCCGGATCGAAATACTTGCTGTCTTTGCGACGGCGCAATGTTAGCGCAACTGCTGCGATGATCGCCACCAGCAAGATGACTGCGGCAATTTCAAACGCATACACGTATTGGGTGTAAATCAATTTGCCCAATTCCCTGGTATTGCCGATCGTTGCGGCCGCTGCCGGCGCCTGCGAATCGATCGCCCAGAAACCGCGCAACAGCACTGCAGACATTTCAAGCACGATCACGACACCGATGGTTGCGGCGAGTGGGAAATATCCCCAGAAACCCTCGCGCAGCTTGCCGATATTAATATCAAGCATCATCACGACGAACAGGAACAGCACCATGACCGCACCGACATAGACCAGCACCAGCACGATGGCGAGGAATTCAGCTTTCAATAATAGCCAGATCGCCGCCGCCGAGAAAAAAGACAGCACGAGGAAAAGCGCCGCGTGAACCGGATTGCGGTCGGTGATAACGCGCGTCGCGGCAAACACTAGGATCACCGAAAATGCGTAGAACAATGCAGTTTTAAATTCCATAATGGACCAAAAATGTCGGCTAATTACAGCCCAAATTCATCAAATCAGCGATAAGCGGCATCAGCTGCGCGCGCTGCGGCGATTTCTTTTTCATACCGGTCACCAACCGCGAGCAGCATGTCCTTGGTGTAATACAAATCACCACGCTTTTCACCGTGGTATTCCAGAATATGGGTTTCGACAATCGAATCGACCGGGCAGGATTCTTCACAAAATCCGCAGAAAATGCATTTTGTCAGATCGATGTCGTAGCGTGTGGTACGACGGCTGCCATCGTCGCGCTGTTCGGATTCGATCGTAATTGCCATCGCCGGACATACTGCTTCACACAGCTTGCAGGCAATGCAGCGCTCTTCCCCGTTCGGATAGCGACGCAATGCGTGCAAACCACGAAAACGGGGCGACATCGGCGTCCTTTCTTCCGGATATTGCACCGTGATCTTGCGCGCAAACATATACCGTCCGGTCAGCGCCAAGCCTTTGAACAGTTCTCGCAGCATCAAGCTGCCGAAAAAATCTTTAATGGCTTCCATTTACTCTCAGCCTCTTGTTTCTCATTTGTTGGGAACAGAGCGGGCCGCGTAGGCTACCGCACCGCTTCACTCTGTCCCGCATCTCTATAATGTTGTGGGCAGAGTAACTCGGTTAGCCTCGCAAACTCTTTCCCGCAATGCAAAAAAATTATTTCCAAATATTCCACGAGGTCTGCATCCACGCAGCGACGATCAACAAATACCCTAAGGTAAGCGGAATGAATACTTTCCACCCAAGACGCATAATCTGGTCGTAGCGGTAACGCGGAAATGATGCGCGTGCCCAAATAAAAATCGTCACGACCAGGAAGGTCTTGAGGCCCAACCAGATCCAGCCCGGAATCCAGTTGATCAGCACCGAATCGAATGGCGACAGCCAGCCGCCCAAGAACATCAACGATGCGAGCATCGAAATCAGAATCATGTTCGCATATTCAGCCAGGAAGAACATCGCGAACGACATGCCGGAATATTCAACCATGTGCCCCGCCACGATTTCCGACTCGCCTTCGACTACGTCGAATGGATGACGGTTGGTTTCCGCAATCCCCGAAATCACATAGACGAAAAACATCGGCAACAAGGGCAACCAGTTCCACGACAGGAAATTCAAGCCCATTCCGGCAAACATGCCTCTGGATTGCGACATCACGATATCGGTGAGATTGAGACTGCCCGACACCATCAACACGATCACAAACACGAAACCCATCGGAATTTCGTAGGAGATCATCTGCGCTGAAGCACGCATCGCCCCGAGGAATGCATATTTAGAATTCGATGCCCATCCGGCGATGATGACACCGTAGACTTCCATGGACGCGATGGCCATGACGAATAACAGTCCCGCATTGACATTGGCCAACACAGTTTCCGGTCCAAATGGAATCACTGCCCATGCGGCCAACGCCGGCATGATGGTCATGATAGGTGCGATCACAAACAGCGCCTTGTTCGCCTTCTCCGGAATAACGATCTCCTTGAGAAGCAGTTTCAACGCATCGGCGATTGGCTGCAGCAAACCAGCGGGACCTACCCGGTTAGGTCCAAGACGGATATGCATCCAGCCGATCGCCTTACGCTCCCAAAGCGTCAAATAGGCGACACACCCCATCAGTGGCAATACAACCACGATGATTTTCACCAGATTCCAGATCAGCGGCCATAAAAACCCAAACCAATTTTGGCCAGTCGCTTGAACAAGCGCGAGCATTTGATCCATCATGCCTTCTCCACGGTGATCGGGCCGAACATCGCGCCCAGCGTGCTGGTGGAAATATGCGCCGCTGCCAGGCGGACCACGTTGTCAGGCAAAGTCTTGTCCATACCGACCGATAGAATCGCGCTGCCCTCACCCTGCTTGATCTGCACCGCTGCGCCTTCATGGACACCGAGCTTTTGCGCAAACGCGGTCGACACCCATGCCTTGGGCGCTTTCGCATCGGCTGTTTGCTGCAAGGACTCGGCGCGTCGCACGATTGCATCGGTGAAATAAATCGGCACATCCGCGACCCGCTCCAACTGCATGTCGGCACTGGCACCAATCACGGCCGCATGCGGCTGTGCGTGTGCGAAATTGTTCAGATGTGCAGTTAGATCCACTGCATCCAATGTTTTCGCGCCAAGGATTTCAGCGCGAATCGATTCGGACGTTTCATAATCGAAACCGGAAATACCCAGCAGATTGCCTAATACGCGCAGCACTTTCCAGGCCGGACGTGTTTCACCCAGCGGTTTGACGGTGCCGTTGAAACTTTGGGCACGACCTTCGCAATTGATGAAGGTGCCGGAAGTTTCCGAGAACGGCGCAATCGGCAACAACACGTCAGCGTAATCCATGCCCTGCTTGAAGGCGGACATCACGACCACCATATCCGCCTGGTCCAGCGCAGTGCGCGCGACTTGCGGATTGAAACTGTCAAATTTTGGTTCTGCATTCAGCAATACATATGCTTTGCGCGCTTGCGCAAACGCTTGCTGCGCATTTGCACCCTTGCCTGGAATTGCATTGGCGAGATAACCACCGACGGTATTTGCCGCTTCGGTCAAATACCCGAATTTTGCATCGGTGTTCAGAGCAATCCATTCTGCTGCAGCGTGTAATTGCGACGCTTGCGGGTGTTGTGCAGCAGCATTACCGAGCAACACTGCATTGGCGTCGCCGGACAACAGACTAGCGGCAATTTGCTGTGCCTCGGCGGAAGCTTGCACTTTGTCGAATCCAGCAGGCGCAGCGATATCCTTCGCCCGTGCAATCGCCGCAATAATTTCAGCCAGCGCAGCTGGCCACGCAGATGGCGCCTTGATCATTTTGTTAGCAACAGGCATCAGCAAATCGTCGTCCACTGCATGCAAAATGCTGAGCTTTCCGCCATGCTTTACCGCTTGGCGCAAACGCGCTGCCAACAGCGGATGATCCTTGCGCAGGAAAGAGCCAATTACAAATGCACGCTTCAAATGGTCCACTTCCGCAATCGGCATACCCAACCACGGGGTGACCTTGCCATCGAGCGCGAAATCGGACTGGCGCAGGCGGAAATCGACGTTATCAGAGCCTAGGCCGCGCATCAGTTTCTGCAGCAAACTCAGTTCTTCCAGCGTGGAGTAAGGGGTGGCAAGCGCGGCGATTGCATCAGTGCCATGTTCATGCGTAATATTGTGCAAACCATGGGCAACATATTCCAGCGCCGTCTGCCAGTCGGTTTCCTGCCATTGACCGTCCTGCTTGAGCATGGGTTTCGTCAAGCGCTCGTCGCTATTCAAGGCTTCGTATGCGAACCGGTCCTTGTCGGACAGCCAGCATTCGTTGATCGCCTCATTCTCCAGCGGCAGAACGCGCATTACCTGGCCGCCCTTGACCTGCACGATCAGGTTGGTACCCAGACCGTCATGTGGACTCACCGATTTGCGGCGCGACAATTCCCAAGTACGAGCGCTGTAGCGGAACGGCTTGGAAGTCAACGCACCGACCGGGCACAGATCGATCATGTTGCCCGACAATTCGGAATCGACAGTCTTACCTACGAATGAAGTGATCTCTGCATGTTCACCACGGTTCAGCATGCCGAATTCCATTACGCCGGCGATTTCTTGGCCGAAGCGCACGCAACGGGTGCAGTGAATGCAACGGCTCATTTCTCGCATCGAGATCAGGGGGCCGACTTCTTTCGGTGTCACAACGCGCTTTTCTTCTTCGTAACGCGAGGACGATGCTCCGTAGCCGACCGCCAAGTCCTGCAACTGGCACTCGCCGCCTTGATCGCAAATCGGGCAATCGAGTGGGTGGTTGATCAGCAAAAATTCCATCACGCCTTTTTGCGCCTTGATCGCCTTGTCGCTGTTGGAGCGCACGATCATGCCGGCAGTGACCGGGGTCGCGCACGCAGGTAACGGCTTCGGCGCCTTTTCGACTTCGACCAGGCACATACGGCAGTTGGCCGCGATGGACAATTTTTTGTGATAGCAAAAATGCGGGATATAGGTGCCAAGCTTGTTGGCAGCGTCCATCACCATGCTGCCCTCTTGGACCTCAACTTTTTTGCCGTCTATTTCGATTTCTACCATGGCTTTGCTTTTTTGCCGTAGGGCGCGTCGGGCGCACCGTGTTCGTTAAACGTAAGCGGGCACCAAGCAATGCTTGTGCTCAATGTGATATTCAAATTCTTCGCGGAAATTCTTGATCATGGCACGTACCGGCATCGCTGCCGCATCGCCCAGTGCGCAAATCGTGCGACCCTGGATGTTGTCGGCAATCGAATTGAGCATTTCCAAGTCGTCCGCACGGCCCTGACCGTGTTCGATCCGGTGCACCATGCGATACAACCAACCGGTGCCTTCACGGCACGGCGTACATTGACCGCACGACTCTTCGAAATAAAAGTACGACAGACGCAGCAGCGACTTGACCATGCAGCGGGTTTCATCCATCACGATCACCGCACCGGAACCCAGCATTGATCCGGCTTTCGCGATTGAATCGTAGTCCATGTCGGTGGCCATCATGACCTCACCGGTCAGAACCGGCATCGACGATCCGCCAGGGATGACCGCCTTGATCTTCTTGCCGTCGCGCATGCCGCCCGCCAACTCCAGCAATTTGGCAAACGGTGTACCGAGCGGCACTTCGTAGTTGCCCGGCTTTGTGACGTCGCCCGACATCGAAAAGATCTTGGTACCGCCGTTGTTCGGCTTGCCCAAAGCCGCATAGGCTGCCCCACCCATGTTCATCACGAACGGCACAGCTGCAAAAGTCTCGGTGTTATTGATCGTGGTCGGCTTGCCGTACAAACCGAAGCTTGCCGGGAAAGGCGGCTTGAAACGCGGCTGCCCCTTTTTACCTTCGAGCGATTCGAGCAAAGCGGTCTCTTCGCCGCAGATGTACGCACCAAAACCATGAAATGCATGCAACTGGAAATTGAAGTCGCTGCCCATGATCCGGTCGCCAAGGAAACCGGCAGCGCGCGCTTCTTCCAGCGCCTCTTCGAAACGCTCGTAGTCGGCCCAAATCTCGCCATGGATATAGTTGTAGCCGACCGTAATGCCCATCGCATAGGCACCGATCGCCATGCCTTCGATCAATGCATGGGGGTTGTAGCGAATGATGTCGCGATCCTTGAATGTACCCGGCTCGCCTTCATCGGTATTGCAGACTAGGTATTTCTGCCCCGGAAACTGGCGCGGCATGAAACTCCACTTCAAACCAGTCGGGAAGCCCGCGCCGCCGCGACCGCGCAGCGATGACGCCTTCAATTCCGCGATCACCTGTTCCGGCGTGATCTTGTCGCTCAGGATGCGCTTGAGCGCCTCGTAGCCGCCGCGCTTGACGTAATCCGCCAGGCGCCAGTTCTGGCCATCGAGACCCGCGAGGATGAGAGGATCGATATGACGATTGTGCAGGGAGGTCATTTCGGGGTCACCTCGTTAAGCTCCTCCACCAGTGCATCAATTTTTTCGTCCGACATGAAACTGCACATGCGCTTGTTGTTCACCAGCATGACAGGCGCATCGCCGCAAGCCCCCATGCATTCACCCTCGACCAGAGTGAACTGGCCGTCAGTCGTGGTTTCCTTGTAATCGACGCCAAGCTTGTGCTTCAGGTAGTGTGCAGCCTTCTCGCCGCCCGACAACGCGCACGGCAAGTTCGTGCAAACAGAAATCTTGTGTTTGCCGGCCGGCTTGACGTTATACATGTTGTAGAAGGTCGCGACTTCCTGCACCGCGATCGCAGGCATGCCGAGATAATCGGCGACATCCTGCATCACTTCTGGTGCGAGCCAGCCCTTTTCATCCTGAGCAATGGCAAGAGCCGCCATCACTGCGGACTGCTTTTGATCTGCCGGGAATTTCGCAACCTCGCGATCGATTCGTTTATACGCTTGTTCTGATAACAGCATTGTCTATGCCTCAAATATCGACGCGGCTTAGCGGTCGATTTCCCCAAACACAATATCTTGCGTACCAATGATCGTTACTGCATCGGCAATCATATGACCTTTTGCCATTTCGTCCAGGCCCTGCAAATGCGCAAAGCCGGGGGCGCGAATCTTCATGCGGTAAGGCTTGTTCGCGCCGTCCGACACCAGATAAATGCCGAATTCGCCTTTCGGATGTTCAATCGCCGCATACGCTTCGCCCGGCGGCATGTGGAAACCTTCGGTGAACAGCTTGAAGTGGTGAATCAGCTCTTCCATGTTCGACTTCATGTCCACGCGCGATGGCGGCGCCACCTTGTGATTGTCGGTCATGACGGGACCCGGATTGTTGCGCAGCCATTCGACGCATTGCTTGATGATGCGGTTCGACTGGCGCATTTCTTCCACGCGCACCAGATAGCGGTCATAGCAATCGCCATTGGTGCCGACTGGAATATCGAAATCGAGCAAGTCATAGACTTCGTACGGCTGCTTCTTGCGCAAATCCCATTCGATACCGGAACCGCGCAACATCGGGCCGGTGAACCCCATCGCTTTGGCACGCTCGGGCGAAACCACGCCGATGCCGACCAAGCGCTGTTTCCAGATGCGGTTATCGGTCAGCAGTGTCTCGTATTCGTCGACGTAGTGTGGGAAGCGGTTGGTGAAATCCTCGACAAAGTCGAGCAGCGAACCCTGACGATTTTCATTGAGTTGCTTGATCGCCTTTTCATTTTTCAGTAGCGATGCACCATGCTTCGGCATTGTATCCGGCAAATCGCGATAGACGCCACCTGGACGATAGTACGCGGCATGCAGGCGTGCGCCCGACACCGCTTCATAGCAGTCCATCAAATCTTCACGCTCGCGGAATGCATACAGGAATACCGCCATCGCGCCAACGTCCAGCGCATGCGCTCCGATCCACAGCAAATGGTTCAGCAAGCGCGTAATCTCGTCGAACATCACGCGAATGTATTGCGCGCGCAGCGGCACTTCGAGGCACAACAGCTTCTCGATTGCCATCACGTAGGCATGCTCGTTGCACATCATCGATACGTAATCGAGACGGTCCATGTACGGCACGGATTGCAAATAGGTTTTTTGCTCGGCCAGCTTTTCCGTCGCGCGGTGCAACAGGCCAATATGCGGATCGGCGCGCTGAATGACTTCACCGTCCAACTCCAGCACGAGACGCAACACGCCATGTGCCGCCGGATGTTGCGGACCGAAGTTGAGAGTGTAATTCTTGATTTCAGCCATTATTTGATCCCGTAAGTTTCTTCACGAATCACGCGCGGCACAATCTCGCGCGGCTCAATCGTCACGGGCTGATAAATCACGCGCTTTTGCTCGGGGTCGTAACGCATCTCGACATAGCCAGACACCGGAAAGTCCTTGCGGAACGGATGACCGATGAAGCCATAGTCGGTCAAAATACGGCGCAAATCGTTGTGGCCGTCAAACAGAATGCCGAAGAAATCGAATGCCTCGCGCTCATACCAATTGGCCGACGGCCAGATATCGATCACCGACGCCACCACCGGCATGTCATCGTCCGGCGCAAACACGCGCACGCGCAGGCGCCAGTTATGTGCGATCGACAGCAGGTGGGAAACCGCCGCAAACCGCGGCCCCTCCCAAACACCATCGCCGTAGGTCGAATAGTCGACGCCGCACAGATCAATCAATTCTTCGAAATGCAGATCGGCGTGATCACGCAACACGCGCATTGCAGAAAAATAATTCGCCGCGCCCACTACGACAGTCACCTCGTCCACCGCAACCGTCAGACTTTGAATGTGGTCGCCAAGGGCATTGCGCAGCGCTGCTTCGAGAGTTTCAAGTTTGGTGGTCATATGCTTAACTCGGCTGGCCTCTTAGCGTGCAATCGTATTGGTGCGCTTGATCTTGTTCTGCAGTTGCATGATGCCGTACAGCAGCGCTTCCGCGGTAGGGGGGCAGCCCGGCACATATACATCCACAGGCACGATACGATCGCAGCCGCGCACCACCGAGTAGGAGTAATGGTAATAGCCACCGCCGTTTGCGCAGGAACCCATGGAGATAACCCAGCGCGGCTCGGCCATCTGGTCGTACACCTTGCGCAATGCCGGCGCCATCTTGTTGCACAGTGTGCCGGCCACGATCATCACATCGGATTGACGCGGCGACGGGCGAAACACGATGCCAAAACGATCCAGATCGTAACGCGATGCGCCTGCATGCATCATTTCTACGGCACAGCATGCCAAACCGAATGTCATCGGCCACATCGAACCGGTACGTGTCCAGTTGATGAGCTTGTCTGCAGTGGTGGTGACAAAACCTTCGCTCAATACACCTTCAATTGACATGACTCACTCCCAATCCAGGGCACCTTTCTTCCAGATGTACCAGAACCCGACCACGAATTCAGCGATAAACACCAGCATCGTCACGAAACCAGCCCAGCCGAGGTCGCGCATGGCAACACCCCACGGGAAGAAAAATGCGGTTTCCAAGTCGAACAAAATAAAAAGAATCGCAATGAGGTAGTAGCGCACATCGAACTTCATGCGCGCATCTTCAAATGCCTCAAAGCCGCATTCGTACGGGGATGTTTTTGCAGCATCGGGCTTGAACGGCGCTATAAGGCGACCAAGCACTTGAGGCACAACACCCACACCGATACCAACGAGAATAAAGAGAAGTACAGGGAAATAATTTTCGAGGTTCACGATAAGTCGCATGTATGGGCGATTGGCTGATTGACTAGGTGGATAACACACCAAATCAAACACAACCCCTCGACAAAAAGCCAGCTCAGGCATGCCCTTCGCTGGCTTTGCTCTTTTTGGTGCCGACGGCGAGACTCGAACTCGCACAGCTTGCGCCACTACCCCCTCAAGATAGCGTGTCTACCAATTTCACCACGTCGGCTTCAGTCTGCTATTTTAACCTGTTTCAGCGCTTTTGTTCAACGCACAATTGCACTAAAACAATGCGAAAACCAAATCAAGATCAATTATTTCGGAATTTGATTCGATTGACCCGCTGCGCCTACCGGCGCACTCGGCGCAGCTTGCGATCCAGCATTAGCGGCGGGCGCAGTAGCAGGCGCGGCCGGTACGGAACCCGCCGCAGGTGTCGCCGGCAAATTATCCATCACGCCACCACTCACTGTTGTGTGCTTGCCGCCAAAGTACGCCAATGCCAGAGTCGCGGCAAAGAACACCGCCGCAGCGAAGCCGGTCGACTTGGACAGGAAGTTGGATGAACCGGTTGCGCCAAACAAACTGCCCGAAGCGCCGGAACCGAACGCCGCCCCCATGTCGGCACCCTTGCCGTGCTGCAGAAGCACCAAGCCGATGATGGCCAGCGCGGACAGCACCTGAATGACGATGATAATAGTCAGAAGCGTATTCATTTAATGATTTCCAATCTCTGGTTAATTCTGTCGTTGCGACTCGTGGTCGAATATATTCATGCTGCCGCGCGAATGATCTCGATGAAATCCGCCGCCTTTAACGCCGCCCCACCGATCAGGCCGCCGTCGATATCAGGCATTGCCAGCAACTCCCTTGCATTGTCGGGCTTCATGCTGCCACCATACAAAATCCGGACCTTGCCCACCACTGCCGCATCCTTTACCGCCAGCTTCGTGCGAATCATTGCGTGCACGTCTTGCGCCATTTGCGGTGTCGCTGTCTTGCCGGTGCCGATCGCCCAAACCGGCTCATATGCGATCACAATGTTCGCGAGATCGCCCGCACCGAGAGCCTGCAGGACTGCATCAATCTGCTGCCCTACCACCGCATCGGTCCGTCCTGCTTCGCGCTCGACCAAAGTCTCACCGACGCAAACGATTGGAATCAAGCCGCTATGCAGCGCACGTACCGCTTTCTGCGCAACCGAAGCGTCGCTCTCGCCGTGATATGCGCGGCGCTCCGAGTGTCCGACGAGCACGTATCTGCAACCGAAATCAAGCAGCATGGCCGCTGCCACCTCGCCCGTATAGGCACCCGCTTCATGCACGGAAAGATCCTGCGCCCCCGACGCAATCGGAGTCGCGGCTAATTCGGATTGGCATTGGGCGAGATAAGGAGTCGGCACACAGACGGCGACATCGCACGCCGGCCGCCCTAGTGCAGCCTTGATCCCGGTTAACAATGCAGCATTGGCGGCGAGGCTGCCATTCATTTTCCAGTTACCGGCGACAAGTTTGCGACGCATAAATACCTAAAATTTTTCAATAACCCGGCATTTTAACGCGTCGCGGCGAGGCGGGTCAAACCACGAGTACGGTTGGATGTAATTGAAAGTGCGGGAATTTCCTTTTTGCGATTTTCCCTCAGGCATGAGGATCTGCAATGAATTGTGAAAGCTGCTGTCCAATGCCGCAAGGAAGTTGATGAGGCAGATAGAGCGAGGCGGCAATGGACAAGGAACGCGTGGCGGCGGCAAGACAGCAAACGGACAGGCAATGGCATGAGGCGCTCAACCGTTATCCGGATTGGAAGTCGCGCATGATGAATCTACTGGCGTTGGTCGATAGTGCGGACGTCGCGCTTGCGGATGAGGCGCAAAGACGGGCGATACGGGAATGGCGCGGCATGGGGCAGGAAGCGCTCAAAGCGTGGGCGCAAAGCCGGGCCGGACGCGCATGCTCGCAGACGTCAGCAGCCGAGGCATTC
>CAMLDH010000040.1 GCA_946478765.1 uncultured Oxalobacteraceae bacterium
AATCATGATCACGCACGGCTTTTCCGGCAGTGGCAAATCGACATTCGCAAAGATGCTGGTGGAGCCTCTCGGTGCAGTCGTATTGCGTTCGGACGTGGAACGCAAGCGCCTGCATGGTCTGTCGGCGCTGTCGGATGCCGCCGCACCGTTTGGGTCCGGGATCTACGCTGCCGACGCCAGCGAACTGACTTATGGACGTTTGCTTGCACAGGCAAAGGCAGCGGTGCAGGCCGGCATTCCGGTGGTGGTCGATGCCGCGTTCCTGAAGGCAACGCAGCGCACGTCATTCCAGCAACTGGCGAACGAACTAAATGTTCCCTTCCTGCTATTTGACCTGCGGGCCGACAACGCAACGTTAAAGACACGCATCCTGTCGCGTCAGAAATTGCGTCAGGATCCGTCGGATGCGGGACTCGATATTCTCACCAACCAATTGCGCCATCATGATCCATTGGCAAATAGCGAAATGGCGCATACGATCGTTGTTGATGCAACGTCCGGTATCGCCCCCGGCGCATTGCGCACCTTGTGCGAAGAGGTGAATGCTGTACTGCATAAATAATTCGGCACGGTCAGGGCATTGCGTGCAGATTTTTGCGGATTTTTATCGCATTTACACTATCAAATACACATTGTGATCAATTCTTGATGCGTATTGAAGCATCGCGGCAAGGCTGTCGGATCGGGTTCGATGGTTCATATTGCCGCTCATGCAAAAAGGACTACTTATGCCCTCCTCCATATTTTTATGCCATCCGGTTCGTACACCCGTCGGCACCTTTAACGGGTCGTTGAAAACAATACCGGCACCCAAGCTGGGAGCCATTGCCATTCGGGAAAGCATTCTGCGTGCAAATTTGTCTCCCGACAGAATCGATACCGCAATCATGGGACAGGTCGTGCAAGCGGGTGCAGGAATGAATCCTGCACGCCAGGCAGCGGTTGGCGCAGGTTTGCCGGTATCGACGAACGCCATGACCGTCAACCGGGTATGCGGTTCCGGCGCGCAGGCGATCGTCAGCGCGGCATTGGAAATCATGATCGACACCACGCGTTGCGCGATAGCGGGCGGCATGGAAAACATGGACCAAGCCCCTTATTTGATGCCGAATGGCCGCTGGGGCTACCGTTTGGGCGACGGCAAACTTGTCGACAGTCTGTTGCGGGACGGATTGCATGATGCTTTCTCATCCGAACATTCCGGCTGGCATACTGAAGAGCTTGTCGCCAAGTATGGCGTCACACGCGAAGACCAGGATCGTTGGGCCTTGCGTTCGCAGTTGCGCTTTACCGAGGCGCAGCGCGCCGGAAAATTTGACGATGAGATTGTCGCGGTCGAAGTGCCTGGCAAGAAAGGGCCGGTACAGTTCTCCAAAGACGAGCACCCGCGCCCTGAAATCACAATCGAGAATTTGAGCAAGTTGCCGCCGGCATTTCGCAAGGACGGCACGATCACTGCCGGCAATGCACCCGGCCTCAACAGCGGTGCAGCGGCGATGATTGTTGCGTCACAAGACTTCATTCGACAAAACAATATCGAACCCATGGCGAAACTGGTCTCTTTCGGTTTAGCCGCGGTCGAACCCGCGATGTTCGGCATTGCACCGGTGCCGGCGGTCAAGCAGGCATTATCGCGAGCTGGTTGGACGATACAGGATATCCAACGTATCGAAATCAATGAAGCATTTGCCGGCATCACCTTGGCCTGCCTGCGCGAATTGAATTTGTCTGAAGAAATCGTCAATGTCGAAGGCGGCGCCATTGCACATGGCCATCCGATTGGCGCAACCGGTGCCGTCCTGGTGACACGTTTGCTGCATTCGATGAAGCGCGATCGCCTTGCACGGGGCGTAGTGACTCTCTGCATCGGCGGCGGACAGGGAATTGCGCTGGCATTGGAAATGATTTGACTGATCGGACGTATTGAACGATACGATGCACGGTCATCGGTTTTCGCCCGCGCGGTTGCGGCGCAATGGCCTCGTGCCTGCGCCGGCATTCCAGTAATCCTGTCATTTCCGGAGGGATTTTCCGGCACGGATACAGGTATGCGCCCTATCCTTGCGTCAGCAATCCCCTCATGAAAAGCCGTTAATCCCGTTGCGCTTTTTCATTGCAAACGCTTGCGCCATGACAAGAAAATTGAAAAAGCGCGTTCCAACGCGACAGGCAATCGCTTCCGCTTTTCAGCGTCAGTACAGGGTTGGATTAGCATCTACTTTTGATGCAAATCAACACCGGAAAGGGCTGGCATGGATATGCTTGATTAGTCATTTCCATAATGCAATCGAAGCATAGGCGCTTGATACGTTTGCCGAAATGGAACCGTGCATATTAATCACTGCACCGAAAATTTTCGGATTAGTGCAGTGATGTAATACTGAAACAGGACATAGCTCATATTATTTTTTTTGACCTTGTCACTTGACGTACTTTTCCAGGGATGTCTTATGTATAACAAGATTCTGATTCCGACGGATGGATCCGACATTTCCAAATCCGCAGCCCGCGCCGGCGTGGAATTCGCAAGACAGCTCGATGCGAAAGTCCTTGGGATTTTTATCGCGCCGGAATATCAATACCCGATTTACGTGGAAGTCATTCCACCGAGCTTTCCGACTGAGGAAGAATATCGCGCATCCATGATCAAAGCGGGAGAAATTTATCTCGACGACATGCGTCATGAAGCCGATGCTGCCGGCGTCAAATTTTCGGCCGTTACCGTTTTCTCGGACGCGATCGCGCGTGAAATCGTGCACGCCGCCGAACATAACGGATGCGACTTGATTTTCATGGGCTCGCACGGACGCAGCGGATGGGGGCAGGCATTGCTCGGAAGCGTTACCACCAAAGTGCTCTCAACATGCCAGATTCCGGTATTGGTTCATCGCATCAAGAAGGACAGTATGCGCCAAACCGACAAAAAGGAAGTTTGAGTCGGGCAATACAAAGAACCGTGATAACCGACCCTCTTCACCCGACCATCAGTCGGCCATCCGATTACATCAGCGCGACATTTAAGTTTCCGCCTGATAAGGTCGGCACTTGGCTATCAGCCATTCTCCAGTCGTCCATGGATGGTGTGGTTGTTATCGATGCTTTCAGTGAAATCGTCCTGCTGAACCACGAGGCGGAGCGCATGTTTGGCTATGACAGCCGAAACATCCTCAACAAGCCGATGGATGACCTGCTGCCGAAGCGGCACCGAGCCGAATACCGGTTGCAAATGAACCGTATTGCGACTACACGGCTGAATGGCGGAAGACGCTTGAGAATCAAGATCGACTTGATCGGCGTGCGAGCAAGCGGTGAAGAATTTTCCATTGATGCATCCATCTCGCGCGTCACGGTCCGAGGAGAAATTTTTCTGGCGCTCATCCTGCGCGAGCTTGTAGCGCCGTCTAAAAGCGCTTCCGCAACGGCTCACGACAGCGATCTGCGCAGGCTGGCAGTGTCGTCGCAGCGGGTGAATGAAATCGAAAAGCGACGCTTTTCCAAAGAGCTCTACGATGAACTTGGACAGCGTTTGAGTGTGTTGAAACTCGATCTTGACTGGCTTGAGAATCAGTTGCCCGCTACGGACAAGCGCGTGCCGGAGCGCATAATACAGATGCAGCGTTTGCTGGGAAATATCATTACCAGGACCAAAAGTATCGCCTCTACGCTAAGGCCGCCGCTACTGGATGACTTCGGCCTGATGCCGGCCATCGAATGGATCGCTGAAAATTTTCACAAAAAGACGTCAATAAGTTGTACAGTTGAAAACCACGGCATGACGATCAAGGCAGGTGATCCAGCCGAATCCGCAATTTTCCGCGTCATTCAAGAAAGTTTGCTGAACGTCGAACGCCATGCAAAAGCAAGTCATGTGCAGATCATTCTGCAACGCAATAGCACGCATCTTGATATCGTCATCCAGGACGATGGCATAGGGATGATTCGCGGCAATGAAAACAAACCCGGCTGTTATGGCTTGATCGCGATGCAGGAGCGAGTATACATTTTGGGAGGTACAATCAATATCCAGAACACGGAACCAAAGGGGTTCGCAATCCGCGCCTCCATTCCTCTCGAACAATCCCCTGATCCCTTACCTTATTTATGATACGCATTGTAATTGCCGACGATCACACCATCATGCGTGAAGGTTTAAAACGCATCCTCGATGGCGCTGAAGACATTACAGTCGTTGGAGAGGCGGTCGATGGATTCGAAGCGCTCGCCCATGTGCGCCGCGGCGGCTTCGACCTTCTGATGCTGGATCTTTCCATGCCCGGACGCAGCGGCGTTGAATTGATTCGGCAAATCAAGGATGAAGTACCGAAACTCCCGATCCTGATACTGACCATGCATGAAGAAGAGCAATACGCGGTGCGCGCAATAAGGGCCGGCGCGCGCGGCTATCTGACCAAGGAAAGTGCGGGAACACAATTGCTCAGCGCCATCCGGAAGGTTGCGTCGGGCCGCCCCTATATCAGTGCCGAAGTGGCGGAACAACTCGCCATGGAGGTGATGCCGTCCAATGAAGACTTGCCGCATAAAGAGCTCTCCAATCGAGAATTTGAAGTATTCATCCTTTTGGTAACTGGCAAATCCATCACTGAAATTGCGGATCTATTGCACCTGAGCGCTAAAACAGTCAGCACGCACAAAACGCGTATCCTGCATAAAATGTCGATGAGTTCTCTGGCTGAAATGGTGCAATACGCAGTAGCACACCGCCTGCTGCCACCGCTCAAGACTTGAACCTCTCATCCTCTCTGATCCTCTCGGTTTTTTCTTATAGCCCCCTCCATTTTTCCTAATGGACGGAGCATTGCATTTATAAAATAATCCTCAAAAAGCAACGCATTGCCGCATGTCGGACATCTATCCGTCCAGCTTGGCATCGATTCTCTTACCCCCTCCATTGTAAGAAGATTCCTATTGCGTCCTGCCGCTCCCTACATCCGGATTCAGCCCACGCCGATAGTAATTGCAAGGTGCGATGGACATACTAGGGTCTTGTGGCCCGCGTACTTCTCGTAGAAAAGTTGGTGGCAGGATATCTCTCCATTGATATGAATCGATCCCCGATGCAATAAGGGGTAGCGCTGTCGGTCTGGCTCAGACTTGCCGCTTTCAAATGAAGGCCACATCCGAAAAATACTTGACGGCACTGTGTTTATGTCGCCGTAAGCAAGTATCAATTTTTGATTTTTTGAAATAGGAGATGGCTATGTTTTCCACGCAAATGTCTGAAACACGTTCCGATTCTTCATCTTCGGCTTTGCACTCTTCTCCTTTGGATGCTGGTTGGCAACGCCAAGGCAAACTTTGGTCCAATCTGAAAGAGTTATGCGAAGTATTGCGCATACCGACGGTACCTTCAGTAACAGATGAAGAACTCCTCTTTCAGCATGTGCAATTCAAAACCGGACAACGCATCCATACCATAGGCCAGCCATTCGACACCCTCTACATTGTCCATTCCGGCTTCCTGAAGACTGTTTTGATCGATGAATTCGGGAACGAGCAAGTGCTGAGTTTCCCAATGAAAGGCGACCTGTTTGGCGTGGACGGCATCCACACGCGACGTTATGCGTCCGAGGCCGTCGCCTTATCCAATTGCGATCTCATCCTTCTCCCCTTCAAGAAATTCACTGCACTGGGCCGCTCGCATGTCGAACTTGAGCATGCAATGTACAGCGTAATGAGCCGTGAATTGGTGCGCGAGCAAGCAATGGTCAGCATGCTCGGTGCGCTTAGTGCCGAAGCCCGTGTCGCTCGATTCCTGGTTTCGCTTGCCGACCGCTTTGGCGAAATGGGTTATTCGAGCAAGCTGTTCAACTTGCGCATGACGCGCCATGAAATCGGCAGCTATCTCGGCTTGACTCTGGAGACTGTCAGCCGCACGCTCTCCGCATTCAATGAAATCGGTTTGATCACAGTCGATCAACGCTCCATCGGCATCAAGGACGCCGATGCACTCAAAACCCTGCGCCGGTTGCCGCCGTCCAGCTCCCGCGCCAAACAGGTGGCCGCAAAAAAAGCAAGACAGCCTGCAGTCAAAGTTCAAGCAAATACCGGCGCGTGGGACCAACTCGAAGAAGCCAACTAACTTACTCTGTCACTCGCTGGCAAGCGATCGACTCCGCACCCGGCAACCTGCACCTCTCTGGATCCAGGTTGCCATCTGTGCGGCACAATGACAGCGAACAAATCATCTCTCGAAAAAAGCCCGATTGCGAAAGAGCGGGCTTTAACTTGCTTTAACTATGGCTCGGTGCTCCGGATTGTTGTTGCCAGCTCCTTGACGGCAACGCACAATTATTTCCGCTTGCCACTCCCGCCCGGTTGCGGCTTCTTGTCTTCCACCGCTTCTCCACCATCCATATTCTGGCTGCTTTGACTGGGTGTGCTCCCACCATTAATCGTGACACTTGTGGCCGTCTCAGTCGCATCCGAGGCTGTGCTCGCAGCCAATTTGGTGGCGTCGCTTGCTGCTCTGCCGGCTGCCTGCGTTGCGGTTGTCGCGGCGTTCGCAGCGCTCTCATAACCAGAGCGTGCTGCAGCCATATTCCTGTTGGCAAGAGATGCCACTTCCTTGAACGCCGATTCCCACACTGAAAACATACCGGTCATCGGATTGAATACGGTATCGTTCGTTTGTTCCTGCACCGCCTTTAGGGGCGCGGTCGCATTGTTGGCGACATTCGTCCCGAATTTTTCAGCATAATCCTGCATCGATCTGCCGATTTCGTTTTGTATCTCGGCAAAAATCCGCATGATTTCTTTTTGGTAACTGACTGCACTTTCCGGTCTGCGCGAAAAAAATGTCGACTGCAGGTTGGCAACGCCTTTCGGATCGCGCGCTGACGCAACCGCTTGGGCAAAATTCAATTGTTCGGTAAATGCGCGATGTGTCGCTTCAATGACTACACGGTCAATTTTCTCGGTCCCTGAAAACACGACGTCGGCGAATCGTCGCGATGCTTCCAGTTGGGTCTGATACATATCGACTATAGGGTTTAACACGCTTGGCATAATTACTCTCCTAAATCAAAAGAGAAGAGGGTTGGAAATTATCGTCCAGCAAAGCGCGGACGGACTTGATTCAACATAATTGATTCAGTGTGACCTGCCACTATCCGGGGGTTTTGACTCAACTCAGTCTTCTGAAATTTAAAAATATGTCCTGCCCTCGATCAAGCGCCGTTGAACTTGATTTTTAGCCTATGACCTTTGGCACTCCAGTAAAAGAGGAGAACGCAAGTGCAAATCTCCTTTATGGATTTGCAGCAAGTCGACCTTCAAAAATCAAACCGGAACATGACATTAGATTCAGTTAAACGCATTGGTTTCGAATTGATTTTTCAAGAGTGCGATATTTTCTTCTGTCTTTCTGCGTGGCTCCATTTGCATGGGACCATCCCCCCCGATGCCGGACCATGCCCGACATGAATCCATGCAGGCATGCCGGTTCACTTCAACACATATGCTGGCCACCGTTGATGGCGATATTGGTTCCTGTCACGAAGGCGGCTTCATCGGAACACAGATACGCAATGAGGCTTGCGACTTCGTCCGGCTCACCCAGACGTCCGACCGGTATTTCGGGCAGAATCTTGGTTTCCAATATTTCTTTCGGAATTTTCGTCACCATCTTGGTACGCAAATAGCCAGGCGACACTGTGTTGACAGTGATTTTCTTGCGCGCCACCTCCAACGCCAACGCCTTGGTAAACCCATGCACGCCCGACTTTGCCGCTGCATAATTGGTTTGTCCGAAAGCGCCTTTCTGACCGTTGACGGAGGAGATATTGATAATGCGGCCCCATTGGCATTCCAGCATCCCATCCAGAACCTGCTTGGTCATATTGAACACGCTGTCCAGATTGGTGTGGGTAACCGCCTGCCAGTCTTCCAGCGTCATTTTTTTCAATGTCGTGTCCCGTGTAATGCCCGCATTATTGACCAGTATGTCGATGCGTCCGATATCGCTAATGATCTTTTTCACGCCTGCTTCGCAAGACGCAAAACTGGCGACATCGATCATGTAGGCGGAAAAATCGAACCCTTGTGCCTTTTGCTCTTGCAACCAGGTTGCCGCATGATCGTTACCCGGCGAATAGGTCGTCACGACACGATAACCGCTTCGCGATAACTTGTGGCATATTGCCTCTCCCAATCCTCCCATTCCGCCTGTCACAACCGCCACCTTCTGTGCATCCATATTTGCCTCCGTGTCCATTGATTCATCTCATTGACCGATATCCTGCCCTGCCGCCGGCTTGCGATGAAGAAGTCACCCCGGTCTGCCGGGCTTCGCGAGAGGCAAACCGATCCTGTCTTTGATTTATGCAAATTCTTTGCAGGACAAAACAACAGTAGCAAAAATCACCGGTTAGTTTGGATCGAATAAGGTTTAAATAGTTCTGAATTGATATACCTCAATAAGACGCTGCGTGAGAGCGCGCCGACAGGCGGTTGGGCGATGAGCGCAAACGTTCTCATTCCCATTCAAGCAAGGCAATGCCAATCCCTTACAATCCCGGCACATTGCTTTTGAAACTTCACTTTCGGGATAACCCATGTTCACAAGTTCGGTTTCATCTTCATGCGCACGCAATCGCACTATTTTTAAAAGTATTAAAACATGTCCATGTTATGAATTAGACTATGTTCTTTCTCAGCATTTTTAAAAGAAATAGTTCTTCATGCAGCGGCTCCAGATTAATAAAACTGCACACGCCCGGTGGATCGCTGTCGCGTATTTGCTTTTGGCGACCCTCACCGTCATCACCGCACCGTATATTCACCTCCCCATCCGCTCGTTTTACTGGCCGCTCCACGTTACGACGCTACGCATCTGCCTGATCCTGTATGCACTGGTTTTTGCCGTGGCGTGGAATGCCTACGACAAGAATTTGAAGCGAAGTTCGGTTGTCCTTGCCATTACCTTTGTGTCCGCCGCGACTCTGGATTTTCTTTATCTGGATGCGCTTCCCGGCATGCTAACCAACGATGGCGTCGAGGCCGCGTACTTCTGGATGATGGCGCGCCTCGTGATCGTGCTTGGCGTATTCGCCATGGCACATACCCCATCGAATGCGACAATCACACGACGCCGGTCTGCGGTAATGCTGATGTTCGCGTGCACTGGCATCGCCGCATTTGCATACGCGGTGTTTAGCGCCTGGAATGGGCTGCCGGCACTAATGACCGATGGTGAAGCCGTGAGCAGGTTCAAAACCTCGCTCGATTATTTGACGCTTGGCTTGTCCCTGATAACCAGCGTGCTGCTCTACCAGGGATTATCGAACAAGACCGGCATGAAACCCACAGAACAGGCTGGCCTGGATGGCGGAACCCTATTTGCGGCAACACTGGCAATGACCGCATCGGAAATTTGCGCCCTTTATTTATCGGATTTCACATCCGTCACCAGCCTGCTCGGACACACCTATCTGTTGATAGCAGCCATATTTTTCTATCGCTGTGCAATCATCAGCAGTCTCAAGGCGCCCTATGTTGCGCTGTCAAGCCTGACCGTGCATCTGCAAGCGACAACCACTGCCCTGCATCATAGTCAAGCGCGCCTGATCGGCATCATCGAGAATGCGACGGACGCGATCATTACCGCCGACGAATCCCAAGCGATTATTCTGGCCAACCCGTCAGCAGCCGCCATGTTCGGCACCACGGTGGAAGCAATGCAGGGTAGTCCCATTGAAAAGTACATTCCGGTACGCCACCGGAAAGGCTATCAAGGTTATGTGAAGCATTTCGGAAAAGTCCGCATTTCCTTTTTCAAAATGGGAAAAAGTTACACCGACTATGACGTAACCGGCCTCCGAACCAACGGCGAGGAATTCCCGATTGAAGCGTCGATCTCCAGCATGGTAGAAAATAACCATCGCTTTTACACCTTGATCCTGCGCGACATCACGGAACGCAAACAGGCGCAAGAAGAATTGGCCAGGTCGCATGAAGAGCTCAGCCGGCTATCGAATGCATTGCAATCCGTGCGCGAGGAAGAACGCCGCAATATTGCGCGCGACTTGCATGACGATCTTGGCCAACTGCTGGCAGCATTGCGGATTGATCTCTCTTTACTGCAAAAGCAGGCAATGGAAGCGGTTGTTTCACCCAAGCAGCTGGTCTCGATGGATGAATTGCTTGCGACCTCGATTACCTCGTTGCGACGCATTGCAACCGATCTGCGGCCGCGCGCGCTGGATGAAGCCGGCCTGTATTTTGCGTTGCAAACCCTGCGCAAGGAATTTGTCGCCCGTCACGGCATTTCGTGCGAGCTGTTTGCCGACGAACACGACCTGGCGCTGGATGATCAACGCAGCACAGCGATTTTTCGCATCATTCAGGAATCATTGGCCAACGTATTTCGGCATGCAGCAGCAAGAAAAGTCACGATTAAATTCGAGCGAAACAACGGCAAGCTCGAAATCAGCATTGACGATGACGGCCGCGGCATTCGATCGGAAGATATGGGGAAAGATAGGTCATTCGGCCTAGTCGATATGCGCGAACGGGTACGCGCGATGCATGGCGACATGGCGATTTCGAGCGAAGCGTATCAAGGAACCCGGATCAACATTGCAATACCGCTCTGAATGAATTTACCTGCGGCAGAAATAGCTTCCTATCTAGCAGCTTGATATCTTGGGATCTGGACGTCATGCAAGTTTCATGTACGCCATTCAACTTTTCCGACAATCAGCTTTCACACGTAAATTGCCTGTCAAACCAGCAACGCCCTCGCATTGTGCGCATTTCCGAACCAGCTGAAATTTATGTTGTCTATATTTGTAAGTTCCATTTGTGCATCAAGCTTCGAAACAACTTCCACGCATGTTCGTTGACATCGCAGAAGGAAGGTTTTAGCCATCGGGCACGTAGCATGAATGGGGATACGTGCGGTCACTTCGTTAGTCCGCTTGATTCACGCATCGGATCGATCAATGCAGCCCAAGGTCTATTTATCGTATTCCCATGGAGCATCCAGTTCCATGACGGCCATGTTTTATATGGAGGCGCATATCGACTTGTACGGCTGGTATATGACAGCGCGAGACCAGCAATTGTCGACCGCGTTTTTCATGGTCGAGCATTTTTATACAGATCGTACACCGGTGCTATATCGCAGCATTGAAGACGACGTTTATGAGCCCTGGACAATCGACTATCCACCGACAAAAAATGCGATCCGCTGCCCGATACCGGATGCAATTATGCATGAGCTGGAACGGCTGCAATCGATGTTCGTGCAAGAATGGCTGTTTTTCGAAACCGACCCCAATGTCTCTTCGGAACTTGCTGCCTACCGCACTCGCGGGCTTTCGGTGCAGGCGGCAAATATCAAATGCAGGAAATTGAATCGACTCGACAAGGAAGATCAACATTGGGTCCATACGACGCCCGGCACCGATTTCAATGTCCCCGAATTTCTGGAAAAATACTGGCGCTTTGAAGAACGAATAACGGCGCGCTAACCGCTTCGGCCACAATCATGCAAGTACCGCTGCAAATCAATTTCATCGGCATCCCGCCCTCTGAAGCAATCAAGGCGCTTGTCCGAAAATGTGTCGACAAGCTGGAGCAACTGTGCAATGACGTCATCAGCTGTCGCGTTGCGGTAGAAGCAGAGGGCAAACACAAGCACAAGGGGCGGCCATACCAGGTGCGCATCGATATTACCGTACCGCGCGACGAAATCGTTGTGAGCAGCCGCCACATGAATCCCGACAGCGAAGATGCGTATGCGGCGATTCACCACGCGTTTGAGGCGGCCACGCGTCAACTCGAAGAATATGTGCAGCGCCGTCGCCGCGACGTCAAAATACACCCGTCGTCATGAGCGCGGCGTAAGAGTCTCTCAATCAAAGGACGCTAATCGGTCAAGGCGGCGAGCCGGCGGTATATCAGAAACCATCCAAGCATTGGGCGCTGTATGAACTGGCGAACAACTGGTTGATCTGGAGACGGTGTTCCGCTTCTGGCGCTTCCGGCACGTCACGACAGTCGAACGCATCATCGGATTTAAAATCGGCACCGGCGGCACTGCAGGAGGCAGTTATCTGAAAAAGATGCTGGATGTAGTGTTGTTTCCCGAGTTGTTTGCATTGAGAACGGCACTCTGAAGCACGGGAAAATCTTCACATCAAATAGCGAGGAGCGGCAGTTGACTGTTGTCCTTGTTGACCTGCAGACCAGCGCGCGTCTTGCAGACCAGCGCGGTACCGTCGCCCTTCACATTGACGAGCAACTCGCTTGACGCGCTCAGCTCCGCCGCCAGCCGAAGATGGCCGAACACGACACGATAGCCGGCCCCATCCCGGATAAGAATTACATCCTCACACATGATTTTTGTACAATCCAGCCTGTTTTTAATTTGCAATGTGCCGCACTTTACCGCCGCCGGACGAACTTGGGTAGCTGCGAAAAATGACAGTAGAGAATGGAAGGTGAATTGGTCTGCCCAACAGGAATCGAACCTGTGACCCTCAGCTTAGAAGGCTGATGCTCTATCCAACTGAGCTATGGGCAGATTGTGAGGAACAGGAAGAAGGGATTTTGCCGACACGACATGATCAGGGCATTCTGCCAACCAGCCCAAAGTCGCTCGATACTTCCGTAACCCGCATGGGATAAGGCTATGCAAAGCCTAGGCGGATATTACCCTTAATATCATATGGTTTCAACGGTTGAATATCCATGCGGGTTTGCGCGGATCTCATCCAAAAGAGATGGCGTGTCAGATCGGGAAAGCGGCAGGTGCACGTGATATCAGGACTGTTTTCTTGATATACGTAGGACGAAGAAAATGTTGCTTGTGACACGCTTTGGTTCCGCCAAAAGAAAAAGGGTTAGCGATTAAGCTAACCCTTTCAAATACTGGTCGGAGTACAAGGATTCGAACCTTGGACCCCCTGGTCCCAAACCAGGTGCGCTACCGGACTGCGCCACACTCCGAAGAAAGAAGATCATACTGGATGAAGGCGTTTTGGTCAATTCTTATTCTTATCCGCAATCTCATTGTGCAGATAAGCTAATTCCAGCTTAGATGCTCAGCAACCCATAGTCAAGATTGAGTCAACACAAGTTCTCTTTGGCTCTCGAAATAGTGATTCACTCCCGTGATCGGATCGCGAAAAGAAATCGATTTTGCCAATAACTGCAACGGGCACGAGACGTCATTCGCCTTGCAGGGACGCGCTATTGGATAGAACGCGTCATTGATGATCGGGATACCCAAGGCCGCGAGATGAACCCGTAATTGATGTTTTTTCCCGGTGAGCGGACGCAATTGATACAGGCTGATATCGCCCCTGTTCTCGATCACATCAATCGTGGTTTCCGAATTTGGCGCGCCATCGATTTCTTCCATGCGAAAAAACGGTTTTCCGTCCACCATGCAGCTGCGGTATGTGAACGGAAAATCGGCATCCGGAAGAGTGCGCGCCAATGCCTCATAGACTTTGCGCACTTCGCGTTTCTGGAACAGCACTTGATAGGCACCTCGGGTGCGCGCATTGCGAGAAAAAACGACAATGCCCGCCGTTTCTCTGTCAATACGATGGATCGGCGTCAGGTGTTCAAGCCCGGTTTTCTTTTTCAGGCGCACCAGAAGCGTTTCGTGAAGAAATCGTCCGGACGGAATCACCGGCAGAAAGTGCGGTTTATCCGCGACCAGAATATGGTCGTCCTGGTACAGGATGTGCTCCGCGAACGGAATCGGGAATTCCCCTTCCAGTTCACGATAATAAAAGACGCAGGCGCCTGTACGGTAAGGGCTGTCAGGATGTAATTGCATTCCGTTCGCATCGACCACCTCGCCCTTGTCCATGCGCGCAATCCAGGTGGCGGCATCGACATCGGGAAAACGATCTTCCAAAAACGCCAGCATGTTGTTCCAAGGCCCCCCAGAAAGCCATACATAACTCGGGCTTACCCCTTCACGTATCGGAAGCGGCGCTTTCCACATCGATTGCTTCCCTGCACTTGCCGTCTTCATGAAAAATGGTGCTCGCTGCGTCATTGACATTCAAACCGTACGGCCGATGCATCGGTGAAACTGGAGCGGGCAAGCATTGTTTCTATATCGGCCGCTGAAACGGGCCGGCTGAAATAATAGCCTTGCGCTTGCTCGCAACCTTCCGCGCGCAAATGGGCGCTTTGCTGCTCGGTCTCCACGCCCTCCGCAATCAGAGCGAGGTGCATGTTCTTGGCCATGGCGATGATCGTTCGCACAATGGCTACGCTATCGGAATCGGCAGGGATATCGCGCACAAACGATTTGTCGATTTTGATGTAATCGATCGGAAATTGCTTGAGATAGCTAAGCGACGAATATCCGGTTCCGAAATCGTCGATGGCTATTTTGATCCCATAACTGCTCAGTTCTTGCAGAATCTGCTTGACGCTTTCCGGGTCCTCCATCATCAAGCTTTCCGTAATCTCGACGTCCAGCAAATCGCGTCGATAACCGGTCTCCTGAATGATCGCCAAAATGGATTTGGCAAACCCATGCCGGCGGAACTGCCTGGCCGACAGGTTGACCGCGACCCGCAATGGATAACCGGCATCGATCCATGCCTTGCCCTTTTGGCAGGCGGTTCGAATCACCCATTCTCCGATGCCGATGATGAGTCCGGTTTCCTCTGCCAGCGGGATGAATTTATCTGGCGGAATACGGCCAAGCTCGGGATGATTCCAGCGTATCAACGCTTCCACACCGACCATTTTTCCGCTGACAAGATCGATGCGCGGCTGGTATTCAAGGAACAATTCATGTTTGCCAAGGGCCGCATGCAGGCTGTTTGCCATCACCATGAATTCCTGGGCACGCGAATTCATGTCGTTGGAGAAGAACTTGCATTTGTTCCGCCCCTCTTCCTTGGCGCGGTACATCGCGGTGTCGGCATGCCGCAGCAAGGTCTGCACATCCTGCCCATCTTGCGGATAAAAACTGATGCCCATGCTGGCGGAAATATACAATTCGTGATCGTCGATTTCCAGCGACACCACCAATGATTCAAGCAATTTCTGTGCAATCAACGCCGCGTCGTCGGTGCTGTGCAAGCGTTCCAGGATGATCGTGAATTCATCGCCCCCGAGCCGTGCCACCGTATCGCTTTCGCGCACACCCGCCAAGAGGCGCTTGCCTACCGCTTGCAGCATCTTGTCGCCGATGCCGTGCCCAAGCGAGTCATTCACGACCTTGAAGCGATCAAGATCGATGAACATCACGCAAACGAGCGTCTCATAGCGTTTCGCACGGCTGAGGGCTTCATCCAGCCGGTCGTTGAGGAGAATGCGGTTCGGCAGCTTGGTCAGCGGATCGTGATTGGCCAGATATTCCAGCCGCGCTTCGTAGTCCTTGTACTGCGAGATATCGTTGAATACGCCGACGTAATGCGTCACTTCCTTGTTGTTCGCCTTGACTGCGCTGATGCTCAGTAGTCCCGCATATGTTTCGCCGCTCTTGCGCCTATCCCAAATCTCGCCTTGCCATTTCCCCGCCTCGCGCAGCTTGTGCCACATGTCCGCATAAAATGCGTCGTCTTGCCGACCTGCCCCCAGCATTGCGGGAAATTCGCCAATCACCTCTTGCTGCGCATATCCGGTGATGTTGGTAAACGCATTATTGACCGACACGATCCGTCCTTCCGCATCGGTGATCATGATGCCTTCGATCGTGTTTTCCATTGCGCTGACGGCCAACTGAGCGCTGTATCCAGCCTGTTCACGCTCTCGCGCCCACGCGTTCTGGCGTGCCAAGGTCCAGCGGTAAATGCCGAAGCCGCCGGCCAGCAAGAGGAACATCAACAGATAGGAAAACCTGGCCTGCTTCCACCATGCCGCTTGAAGATTGGCGATCGGTGTCGTGATAAAAAATGTCAGCGGATAGCTGGAAAGCCGGCGAAATGCAAAAATTTGCGCGGGGCCGTTCAGGCTGGCGGTCCCTTCCATCAGACCGCGCAGCGGAAACTGCTGCTCGCGAAGAATGTTGATCAGCGCGCCGGTACGCGGTTTTCCATACACGGAAGCCAAATCCAGCTCTTTCGGCGCCGGATAGCGGCTGAGCAGGTAACCGTCATCACGCAGAATGCCGACTGCGGTATTTTCGGGAAGGGACAAGTCCTGCCACAAGGTTTGCTGTTTGGATAGCGGCAGGGCTGCATGCAGAATAAACTGCAATTTACCCTCTCGATCCTTGACCCCATATCGCATCGGGATCACCCATTCCTTGACGAGCACGCCGATCAATGGCTGGCCCAGGTCGAAAGACGCGCCGCGCAAAAGTGCATCGCGCGCTTGCATGAAGGACGGCACTTTACCCACGGAGGGGAGCGCATTGCGTGATTTTGGCGCAGTTGTCGCAAGGATTTGCCCATCGGGCCGAACCAGAGTCACCACTTGCAAACTGGGATGTGCATTTTGAAACCGGCTCAGCAACGCAGGGGCAGCCTCGACATTGATTACACCGTTCTCGCCAATCAATTGCTGGCCCAGCAAATTGAACGCACTCTCGTAGTGGACGAAATAAGCATCGAGCGACTTCCCACCCATTTCCGCAATGGACGATAAAAAGTCAGATGCATCTTCTTTTTCAGCCTGCCACGAGATCCATGTGAAGCCCACGCAAAAAATGATGAGCAGCAAGGCCAGCAAGCGGAATCCCCACTTCATGTTCCTGATCGCTGAATATTGTGTGTAAGTAAAATTCATTTGATGTGGTCAGCTTTGGTCGTGGTCGGCCATTGAGTGCTTATTAACTTTACCATAGGACTTTTTGAAAAGAATCCTTTTGTTGCTGATCGGAAAATGCTTTTCATAACGAATGACGGCATATTTCGTCTGCGATTTAATTTTTTGTGGTGCTCCTTGAAACATTTCAATATTTATTGAATAATAAAACCATGACACCATCCAATACACCAAAACCGCCGATCATATTGGGCGAAGCCGACGCCGTGCGTGCGTTGGCTGCATTGGCGCAGGCGACGCGCCTGAAAATTTTTCGCACGCTGGTGATAGCGGGCAAAGATGGCTTGCCTGCAGGAATAGTGGCAAGCACCTTGGATATTGCACCCTCGGCGCTCTCTTTTCACCTGAAGGAATTGACACATGCCGGTTTGATCGCGGCGCGCCAGGATGGGCGGTTCGTGATTTACAGCGCTTGCTATGCCGAGATGAATGCGCTGCTGACTTATCTGACCGAGAACTGCTGCCAGGGCTCCGGCAGCGATTGTGGATGCTGAGTATTTTTTAGAAAGGAAATCATCGTGAAACGCTTTCATATTCATATCGCCGTTGCCGACTTAACGGCAAATATCGGATTCTATTCGCACTTGTTCGGCCAGCCGCCGACCGTCGAAAAACCGGATTACGCAAAGTGGATGCTGGACGATCCGCGCATCAATTTCGCCATTTCGTCGCGCGGCACCGCGCCGGGTGTCGATCACATCGGTATCCAGGTCGACTCCGAAGCCGAGCTGGCTGCGCTAAGAGCACGCTATGATGCAGCGGATGCCTCTGCCGTCACGACCGAAGCCGATACCGCTTGCTGCTATGCAAAATCCAACAAACATTGGTTGACCGATCCGCAAGGCGTTGCGTGGGAAGCGTTTCATACCTTGTCCGACATACCGACCTTTTCCGATAACGCGCAGGCGGATGCGGGTGCATGCTGCACCCCGCAAAACACGTCAAGCGCGACGCGAGCACCTGTAACGCGCGGCAAACCGATCGGCATTGCCGTGACATCCGACACTACAAAATGCTGCTGATAGCGCGTACG
>CAMLDH010000041.1 GCA_946478765.1 uncultured Oxalobacteraceae bacterium
GCGGCGCCCATTACACCGGCGCAGCTCGCTGCGTGGGTCGAACAATTTTGACGAGCTTAGTGCTCAAGTAGATCAGAGTGAACCGCCGCCGCAGTAGAAACAACGGCGGGTTCGGACGCAAACTGCAACGGTCCCGCGCCGCTGAATCGATCCAGCAGCAGATAAATCACCGGTGTGATGAACAGCGTAATCACCTGCGACACCAGCAGACCGCCGACAATCGCCAGACCCAGCGGCTGCCGCAATTCCGCGCCCGCCCCCAGGCCCAGCGCAATCGGCACGGCGCCCATCAACGCTGCGAATGTCGTCATCATGATCGGCCGGAAACGCAGTATGCAGGCGGTACGTATCGCATCAGCCGGATGCATGCGTTGCGTGCGCTGGGCATCGAGCGCGAAGTCGATCATCATGATGGCGTTTTTCTTCACGATACCGATCAGCATCAAGATGCCGATGGTCGCAATCAACGTCAGTTCGAAACCGAAAATGTGCAGTGTCAGCAACGCCCCCACCGCAGCCGAAGGCAAACCGGCCAGGATCGTGAGCGGATGGATATAACTCTCGTACAGCACGCCGAGCAAAATGTAGATCACTGTCAACGCCAATAGCAACAGCGCGATCTGGCTGCCCTGCGACGACTGGAACACCGCCGCGTCGCCCGAGTACGACGTGATGATGCTGGCCGGCATATGCAGCGCGCTCTTGATCTGATCGATCTTTTTGCTGGCATCGCCCAACGGAACATCCGGCGCCAGATTGAATGACACGGTCACGGCCTGTAGCTGTCCCTGGTGATTGACCGAAATCGGTCCGGCGGCGCGACGCACGGTAGCCAGACTGGTCAACGGCACCAGCGCGCCCGTTTTGCTGCGCAAATAAATCTTGCTCAGGTCAGCCTCATCCTGCTGCCCCGCGTTCGCATCCTGCAGGATGACCTGATAGCTGTTGCTGCTGGTGAAAATCGTCGACACCTGGCGGTCGCCAAACGCGCTGTACAGCGCGGTCCGGATATCCTGAATCTGGATACCGGCTTCATTCGCGCGATCGCGATTGATGTCGACCACCGCTTGCAAACCCTTCAATTGCGAGTCGCTCGTCACGTCGCGGAAGATCGGCTCGGCCCGCATTCTCGCCTGCAATTGCTCGGACCATTCAGTCAACTCATCCGCACGCACGCTTTGCAACACATATTGGTAGCGGCTTTTGCTTGCCTTGCCGCCCAAGCGCAGATTTTGCACCGGCGTCATATATACCGATAGCCCGGGAACGCCGCCGAGCTTGTGACGCAATCGTTCCAGCACCGTGTCCATGGGCTGGCGGGTATTGCGTGATTTCAGGCCGATGAACAGCGAACCGGTGTTGCTGCCGGTGATTCTGGACGCAACACTATCGACATTCTGATCGGCCTGAATAATATCGGCGGCATTCCTTACCAGCGTGACCATCGTCGAATACGATGCGTCCTGCGGCCCCTCGACGGTGGCGCTGATCTGGCCGATGTCTTCGCTCGGAAAAAACCCTTTGGGAATGCTGACGAACAACACAACGGTCAGCGCAAAAGTGGCGAGCGCGACCGTCAATACGGTATTCCGATGACCCAGACACCAGTCCAGACCGCGTGTATAGCTATTCAGCAGCGCGTGAAAGCCACGCTCGAAGCTGCGGCTAATCCAGCTCTCGTTTTCATGCGTCTCATGCTGCAGATAGCGGCTGCACAGCATCGGCACCAGTGAAAGCGAGACTGCGGCGGACACCAGAATGGCGAGCGATACCACCGCCGCGAATTCGTGAAACATCAAGCCGATCACGCCCGGCATGAAAAAGATCGGGATAAATACCGCGACCAGCGAAATTGAAATCGACATGATCGTGAATCCGACTTCACGCGATCCTTTGAGCGCCGCCGCCAACGGCGGCATGCCGCTTTCCAGATGACGCACGATATTTTCCAGCATGACGATCGCATCATCGACCACCAGGCCCACCGCGATCGTAATGCCGAGCAGTGAAATATTGTCGAGGCTATAGCCAAGCCAATACATCAATGCGCAACAGCCGATCAATGAAATCGGCAGCGACAACACAGGAATGACGGTAACGGACAATCGCTTGAGGAACAGGAAAATCACCAGCACGACCAGGATGACCGTGAGCAGCAAGGTATATTTCACGTCCGAGATCGCTTCTCGAATCGACACCGAGCGATCGTTCAGGATGCGCACATCGATCGAGGCCGGCATCTGTGCCTTAAATTGCGGCAATGTCGCTTTGACCGCATCCACCACCGCGACAGTGTTGGCGTTGGGCTGACGTTGCACGCCCAGGATGATCGACGGTTCGCCATTGGCCCAACTGCCGCTTTTGGTCGATTCCACGCTGTCTTCAACCTCGGCGACATCATTCAGGCGGATCGTTTGGCCGTCACGGCTGCTGATGATCAGATCGCGAAATGCTGCCGCATTGGGCAATTGCCGGTTTGCTTCGAGCGTGAGACTCTGGCGCGGCCCGTCCAGCACGCCGACCGGACTGTTGGCGTTGGCCGCGCGGACCGATGTGGCCAATTCATCGAGCGTCATATTGCGCGCCGCCAACGCGTCCGGTCTTGCCTTGATGCGCACCGCATAACGACGCTGGCTGAACACCGCCACCTGCGCCACGCCGTCGATGGTCGATAGCGAAGGCGAAATCAGATTTTCCGCATAATCATTCAGATCGGACAGCGAGAGCGATGGCGACGTCAGCACCACCAGCAACACGGATTGATCGGCCGGATTCACCTTCCGGTATGCCGGCAGCGACGTCATTTCCGGCGGCAAACTGCGCTGCGCGCGCAGCAACGCCGCCTGCACATCGACTGCGGCGGCATCGATATCGCGGTCGGGATTGAATTCCAGCGTGATCGATGTACTGCCCAGTGTATTGGTTGAACTGATGGTCGCCAGTCCGGCGATGGTGGAGAACTGCTTTTCCAGCGGGGTGGCGACTGACGCCGCCATGATGGCAGGGCTGGCGCCTGGCAATACCCCGGTCACATTGATGATAGGCGTGTTATAGCTGGGCAGTGCAGCGATCGGAAGTTTGCCGTACGCGAAAATGCCGGTGACAACGATAGCAATTGAAAGCAGCACGGTCATCACCGGGCGGCGGATGCAGAGTTCCGAAATATTCACGATTTTTTCTCTTGCTTGTCTGCAGCCGGTACCGTTTGCATCTCTTTCACTTTGCTTTTCGGACGCAGGTTTTGCGCACCTTCAATTACGATCCGCGCACCGGCCGGCACACCGGATACCGCGGCCTGTCCGTCCTCGATCGCCACCACGTCAATTCTTTGGCTCTTCACCGACGCGTCCGGCTGCACCACATACACGAATTTTTCTGTCGGGCCTGTCACGATGGCTTGTGCCGGAATGACCATTGCGTCCGGCAACGTGCGCGAGATCAGACGGACATTGACGAAAGCGCCCGGCCATAAGAAACGATCGGCATTCGCAAATTGCGCTTTCATCCGTATCGTGCCGCTTTGCTGATCGACCGCGTTGTCGATGAACACCAGTTTGCCGGTCAGTTCCTTGTTGTTCGCCAGCGTCGCTATAACGGGTGCGCCGCCGTTCGGATAACTCGCGGTAATGTGGGATAGTTCGCGCTCCGGCACCGAGAAACCGATCGCAATCGGATCGAGCTGTGAAATCGTTACCATCGGCGTGCCGGTGGGTTGCGCCAAGCTGCCGGGATGCACGTTGATCGCGCCGATGCGACCGCCGATGCTGGCGCTGATCCGGTTGTAGCCGAGGACGATATTGCTCGACTGAAGGGCCGCGATATCGGCTTGCACCGTACTGCGCAGCGACTCGACCTTGCTGCGCGCAGTGTCTACCACCGCCTGCGCGATGAAGTTTTTAGCCAGCAGTTCCTGATTGCGCTTGAGTGCCGTTTCCGCATCGGTCAGATCGGCACGATCGCGCGCCAGCTGCGCCTTGGCTTTTTCCACATTGGCGAGATCATTGCGTTCATCCAGCGTAAACAAGAGTTGCCCCGGCCGCACATCCAGGCCTTCGTTTACATGAATGGCGCGCACGACATTCTGGACTTGGGGGCGGACATCGACGGTATTGATTGCGGTCACATAACCGTTCGCATTGACGGTCAGCGGAATTGACTTTTTCTCGACCACGCCGGTTTTGACGATTTGCACCGGGGTACGCGCTTGCTGTGCAGTGGTCTCTGCCTTGCCGCTCCATCCGACATAGCCGAGGGCGGCGGCAATCAATAATCCGGTTCCAATCAGGACGTGCTTGCGGGTTGCGCGCATAGTAATAGTGAAGATGTTTTTCGGAAATACTAACGGACGTAACCTTACACGAAATCAAGAAGCTTCCAACTTGTAACAAACAGGATTCTATCCATCAAGTCAGATGACAAGCGCTGCAAATATTCGATGCTGACCCCGAAAGCAAGCGAACAAATCCAGATTATCGAAAAGCTTTCCCATGAATTGCGCATCAAGATGATGAAGGGATTGTCGCGGGAAAAAATTGAAGCCGGTCTGCATGCGATGACGCAGATCAGGGACAATCTGCAGATCTAACGAACGCAAAAACAGTTGCCATCAAATCTCAGCGGTCGATTTGATGGGAATGTTTTTGATGGGGATGTCTTTATAAGGGAAAGAGGCGAGCCTTGTCTGCGGCACTTGCGGGAAATGGCTGTGGCTGCTTCGTTCCCGACCTGACCAGATTGGCCATGCCACAATGCGCAGGGGCCCGCCGGTGACAATTTTACCAGCAAAGCTCCCTGCGCTCCCTGAATTTTTACACGCTGCGTTTATCGGACCAACAACGTCGATCAAATCCCCAGCTCTTGCCAGATCCGATCCACCTTCGCTTTCACGTCATCGCTCATCACAATCGGTCGGCCCCACTCGCGGCTGGTTTCTCCCGGCCACTTGTTGGTTGCATCGATCCCCATCTTGCCGCCCAGACCGCTGACCGGCGATGCGAAATCGAGATAGTCGATCGGCGTGTTGTCGACCAGCGTCGTGTCGCGCACCGGATCGACCCGGGTAGTGATCGCCCAGATTACTTCTTTCCAGTCGCGGATATTGACATCTTCGTCGACGATCACGATGAACTTGGTATACATGAACTGGCGCAGAAAACTCCAGACGCCGAACATCACGCGTTTAGCGTGGCCCGGATACGCCTTTTTCATTTGCACCACCGCCATCCGATAGCTGCAGCCTTCCGGCGGCAGATAGAAATCAGTGATTTCAGTAAATTGCTTCTGCAGCAGCGGGATGAACACCTCATTCAAAGCAACACCCAGCACCGCCGGCTCGTCGGGCGGCTTGCCGGTATAAGTCGAGTGATAGATCGGGTCGCGCCGCATCGTGATGCGATCGATGGTAAATACCGGAAACCGATCCTGCTCATTGTAATAACCGGTGTGGTCGCCGAAAGGCCCTTCCAGTGCATGCTCGTAGCCGCTGGGGTGCGACGCATCCGGATAAATATGCCCTTCCAGCACGATTTCGGCCGACGCCGGCACGCGCAACTCGCTCCCCATCGCCTTGACCAGCTCGGTCCGGCTACCGCGCAACAGGCCGGCGAATTGATATTCCGATAAGCTGTCCGGCACCGGCGTCACCGCCCCCAGAATCGTTGCCGGATCGGCACCCAGCGCCACGGCGATGGGATAGGGTTGCCCCGGATTGACCAAGCCATGCTCGCGAAAATCCAGCGCACCGCCACGGTGGGGCAACCACCGCATGATCACCTTGTTGCGTCCGATAACCTGCTGGCGATAGATACCCAGATTCTGCCGCTTCTTGTGGGGGCCTTTGGTAATCACCAGTCCCCATGTAATAAGAGGAGCGATATCGCCCGGCCAGCAATGCTGAATCGGCAGCCGCGCCAGATCAACCTCATTCCCCTCCCAAACGATGTCGTGGCACGGCGCGCCGCGCAACTCTTTGGGCGCCATATCCCACAAGGACTTCACCAGTGTGCCCAACCCCATCAAATCTTTGAATCCCCTGGGGGGCTCAGGCTCTTTCAGTAGCGCCAGAACATGACCGATCTTGCGCAACTCGCTGACATCGTCCGCCCCCATGCCAAGCGCCACGCGGCGCGGCGTGCCGAAAAGGTTGCACAGGACAGGAATCTTTTGATCACGCGGATTGTCGAATATCAATGCTGGCCCCCCGGCACGCAGGGTACGATCAGCAATCTCTGTCATTTCCAAATAAGGGGAAACCGGGATAGTGATGCGCTTAAGCTCGCCAAGTCGTTGCAACTGAGCAATAAAATCGCGCAAATCCGAATATTTCATATTTTTTTCACAGTTTTTGATTATGGACGCCACTCCTGAATGAATGCCGCCAAGTGATTGATTTTATTGATTTTTGTTGTAATGCAGCGCAATAAGTCATACATAAAAGTTATGACTTTTGACTTTCATAGTGTTGACTTGATATAAACCGCCTCCTACAATTCGGCCAACTTGATGAGAAGCCAGCGTTTTCGAATATCGAAAAAACCGCGTTCACAGCAATTCTCATCACTCACGGGATCGGGGTCCCACATGACATTTTAAGGAGTGTTTTCAAAAGGCGTCAGCCTTATCCCCGGAAAAAGTTGTTTGCTATGGAACTCTCGCCACAAGGCAACCACTCAGCTAAAAGCACTCAGCTAAGAGCAAACAACTACGGCGTCTGCTGTGCGCGCCATGCGACGACAGATGATGTTTCTTGATTAACGGTACGAACTACCAGCTGTAGCCAAGGCATTTTGCCAGGCGTGGGATAAGTGCGTGCCGCGACGATTCAGGGAGTTTTTAAAATGTTAAATCAATTTATCAGGGCGGTGCGCGGCATCGCTCGAAGTACGGCCAGCCAATCTGCTGCCTGGGCTGTTTTTGCCCGCGACACAATTAGCGGCCTCATGAAGACTGCGCATCACGCGTTGATGATTCTCGGAATCAGCGCGATTGCCGCGTGGGGTGTCATGTTCGTCAAACCGGAAATTGCGGATCATCTCAAGGCGCTCTCACCTTTCACCGAGGCGATTGCCGAAGAGCCGGAGGCAACCGCAACAACCGCCCCACCGTTGACCAATTTGATGGATGCGCCATCGAAGCCATTTACGCAGACACAGGGCACGTCCGATAAACCGGCGCTACTGAACACACCGAATAACAAAACGGCAAATACGCCGCCACAACAGCGTGTCACGTCGTGGCTCGCCAAACGCTATCGCGTCGCCGGCGAAGCAACCAATATGCTGGTATCGGCCGCATATCTGACTGCCAACGAAATCAAACTGGACCCGCTGTTGATTCTAGCCGTGATGGCGATTGAATCCGGGTTCAATCCGTTTGCGGAAAGCCCGGTCGGCGCCCAAGGCCTGATGCAGGTAATGTCAAAAATCCATCATGAAAAATTTCAGGACCTGGGCGGCATCAAGGCGGCGCTAAACCCGGTGGCCAACATCAAGGTCGGCTCTCTTATCCTGAAAGACTATGTCACGCGCGGCGGCTCGGTGGAAGCCGGGCTCAAGCTGTATGTAGGTGCGGCGGCATTTGAAAACGACTCCGGTTACGGCGCCAAGGTGTTGGCAGAGTATCGGCGCCTGAAGGAAGTTGCGACGGGCAAGCAAGTGCCGATCTTTGTGCCTGCGGTCAAATCCGCATCGGTCAAACCGCAAGAATTGCCCCCCAAGCCCGATACAGGCAATCAAGAAGCTGAATCCGCCGCTTTCAATGATCAGAGTCTGACGCACAATCACAATCAAGTAGCGTCGTTGTTGTAAGCCGCTACGAGCAATTCTGAAAAAGGAGCCGAGGGCTCCTTTTTTTTGTCTCCACCCATCGAAAAACGGGAAACGCGGCCGGCTTAGGCACGCGCAGCAAAAAACGCCTTCAAGCGAGCGACTGCCTCATGCAGGTTTTCCAGCGATGTCGCGTACGACAATCGGATGTATTGACGTGCAGTAGAGGGACCAAAATCCAGGCCGGGCACCAAAACAACGCCTGCCTCGTTAAGCATGTCGATCGTCAAGCGGTCCGCGTCGTCCGCTAGCGAGGAACAATCCGCATACACATAGAATGCGCCATCCGGTGCGACCGGCACCTTGAAACCCAATTCGCGCAAGACCGGCACAATATAATCCCGGCGGCGCTTGAATTCTGCCTTGCGCTCCTCATAGATTGCGATGGAGGCAGGCGAAAAACAGGCGACACCCGCATGCTGTGCGATGCTGGATGCGCAAATAAAGAGGTTTTGCGCCAATTTCTCGATCTGGGCGACCAAGCCGTCAGGCACCACCAGCCAGCCGAGACGCCAGCCTGTCATGTTGAAATACTTGGAAAAACTGTTGATGACAATAATGTCGTCACCCAGCGACAAGGCCGAAAACGGCGTCGCATCATAGGTCAATCCCTGATAAATCTCGTCGACGATCGTAAAGCCGCCCCTGTCGCGGACCGTCGCGACAATCTTTCCCAGTTCGTCGTGTGCAATCGAGGTGCCGGTCGGATTGGACGGCGAAGCCAGCAGAACACCGCGTGTCGCGTCCGTCCAATGCGCCCGCACCATTTCATCGGACAATTGAAACCGTTGCGCGGGCCCGCTCGGAATCATCGTGGCCCGGCCTTCGAATGCCGCGACAAAATGCCGGTTGCACGGATAGGATGGATCGGGCATCAGCACTTCGGCATCTCGTTCGACCAATGCCGCACAGGCCAGCAGCAGTGCGGCCGACGCACCGGCGGTCACGATGATGCGCGACGGTGCAATGCGCAAGCCATACACACGCTGATAATGCGCGGCGATCGCTTCGCGCAGCGCGGGAGTGCCGGTGGCCGACGTGTATTGCATCCTGCCGTCCGCCATCGCGCGCGTGGCCGCCTCAATCACCGGTTGCGCCGCAGTGAAATCCGGTTCGCCGAGGCCCATGTGGATAATGTGGCGCCCTTTCCGCTCCAGTTCCGCCGCCATTTTCGCCAGTTCCATTACATGGAAGGGCGCGATGTTATCGAGACGAGAAGCGAGATTATTGAAATTCATGGGCGAAAGATGCTAAATACAACACTGATTACGATTTTCTGGATGCGCCGATTTCGGCATCCCGCACTTTCACGGCAAATTTGTCCAGTACGCCATTCACATATTTGTGACCATCAATACCGCCAAACGACTTGGTCAACTCGACCGCCTCGTTGATGATGACCTTGTACGGAATTTCGATGTGGTTTTGCAGTTCGAACGCACCGATCAGCAATGCAGCATGTTCGACCGGCGATAATTGATCGATCGGCCGGTCGATCAACGGCGTCAGACCGCTGCGCAAAGATACGACATCCTTGATCGCGCCGTACAGCAAAGCATCGAAATGTGCCGCATCCGCCTTGTCAAAGCCGTGCGCTTCGCGGATATGCGCTTCAATCGCGCCTACGTCTTCATTGTTCAACAGCCACTGATACAGGCCCTGCAGCGCAAATTCACGCGCGCGATGACGCGGCGTGCGGTTCTTGCTGGGATTGGCGTGGAGAGATTTTTGGGTCATGGTTCACAAACTGTGCAAATCCGGCATGCAGCGCGGACCGGCAAAATAGATTAAGAATATTCGCGGCATCGGCTATCACAGCCTGTTCAACCGCGAACCTGTGCGGCATTACTCGTCTTCGGTCGCTTCCGCGAGATCTTCCAATGCAATCGTCAGGTTGCTCATTTCAACCGCAACGCGGGCAGCATCGGCGCCTTTCTCGGCCATGCGTACTTCGGCCTGCTCATCGGTTTCCGTCGTCAGTACTGCATTGGCGATCGGAATGCCGAAATCCAGGCCTACGCGCGTGATGCCGGCGCCCGATTCGTTCGACACCAGTTCAAAATGGTAGGTCTCGCCCCGGATCACCGCACCGATCGCGATCAGCGCATCGAACTGCAATGTTTCCGCCATCTTGCGCAACGCCAACGGGATTTCGAGCGCACCGGGCACCGTCACGTGGAGCACGTCCTCGTCTTCCACTCCCAAACGTTTCAACTCCGCCAGGCAGGCCGACAGCAGGCCGTGGCAGACATCTTCATTGAAGCGTGCCTGCACAATGCCGATGCGCAGCCCCTGTCCTTCGAGATTGGTTTCGTATGTTCCTACGGTCATCATTTTTCCTTTATGCGCACTTGCGCGTAATCCATTTCAAAGCCGACTGCTGAAATTCCAGGCGTCGCAATTTTTCAAATAATTCAAAAAACTGCACATGCCGCCATTCGCGACAGGAATGCCTATTCAACTATTCGGCTTGGCTTGATAACCTACTACTTCCAGATCGAACCCGGTCATTGACGGCATTTTCCTCGGGCTGGCGAGCAATTTCATCTTGCAGACGCGCAGATCTTTCAGGATTTGCGCGCCGATGCCATAGGTACGCAAATCCATGCGCGCACCGCGCGGCTGCGGCTTGGCGTCCGGGTTGTTCAATGCGTCAAACTGCGCGAACATTTGATCGGCCGACTCTTCGCAATTGAGCAACACCATCACGCCGCGCTCGGATGCCTTGATCGCGGCCATCGCCGCCGCCATGTTCCACGAATGCGTGGTGGCTTGCGTCTCGAGCATGTCGAGAATCGACACCGGTTGATGTACTCGCACCAGCGTCTCCAGTTCCGGGACGATAACGCCGTGCACCAGTGCCAGATGGGCGCCGCCGCTCGGCTTGTCGCGATACGCGATCGCCTGAAAGGGGCCGTGTACGGTATGCATCGTACGCTCGGCAAGACGTTCGACGATGCTTTCGTTCTGACTGCGGTAATGGATCAGGTCGGCGATGGTGCCGATCTTGAGTCCATGTTCTTTCGCGAATTCAATCAAGTCCGGCAAGCGCGCCATCGTGCCGTCGTCCTTCATGATTTCGCAGATGACGGCGGCAGGCGTCAAACCGGCCAACTCGGCGAAATCGCATCCGGCTTCGGTATGGCCGGCGCGCATCAGGACGCCGCCCTTTTGCGCCTTCAGCGGAAAGATATGCCCCGGTTGGACGATATCCGACGGCTTGGCGTTCTTGGCCACCGCCACCTGAATCGTCTTTGCCCGATCGGCAGCGGAGATCCCTGTGGTCACGCCTTCGGCGGCTTCGATGGACACGGTGAAATTGGTGCCATACGACGTCCCGTTACGGGAAGTCATCATGGACAGATTCAATTGGTCGCAGCGCTCTTCGGTCAACGTGAGGCAAACCAGGCCGCGGCCGTATTTGGCCATGAAATTGATGGCTTCCGGTGTGACGAATTCAGCAGCCAGCACAAGGTCGCCCTCGTTTTCGCGATCTTCTTCATCCACCAGCACGACCATGCGACCGGCGCGGAGTTCGGCAACAATTTCTTGGGTAGTTGAAATAGACATCATTAAATCCTTATTAGCCCGCTATTTTAATGGATTTAACTGACGCCCAACTTTTAGACGCGTAAGTATTGGCTGGTTTTTGAGCAAGTTAGCGCTTCTCGCCATCAATGAAGCATCTCGTACTTATTTTAAAAACAACATTCAATTGCAAAAAAGGGACGTCGCACAATCAAACGGAAGGCCGTGAAATTTCGTTTGCCACAAGAATGTCCCCTTGCTGCGAAAGAGCCGCCTGACTATACGGTCCCAAAGCGTGAAGGCTGCTCACCATGTTTCGCGTCGCGGATTCCGGCAAGCGCGGAATGGGAAGGTGTGCCTGCGTCATCAACAAAAACAAGTCTTCTTCGCTGTCGATACCAATGCGGCCATTGCGCCATGGCTGTCCACGTCATCGCTAAATCGGCTTTCATTATTCAAGGAATACATGATCGCCCCCGCCTACTGGATCGACTCATCCCAGCATGTCCGCAACGATTTTAAAACGCTTTCGCCCTCTTGGCGTACAGGCGTCCACCCTATGCAAGCAGCCAAAAGCGGAAAGTATATGGAAATCGGCAACCGTGTATTTATTGACCAAGGCTGTGCAGCGCAAGGCTCTTTTGTTTGCCCTTGGTGCGGTAGTCGCGACACCCGGCGCGCTTGATCCGCTCGACCGCAACGAAATCAATACCACGTATTTCTGAGCAGACCGGTCATAAATCGGATGTCACGCTCGCTCTCGCTACATTCGCGCCGGTCGCGAAAAGGAAAATTCCCAGCCTGTTATGACAAACGTGGAATGCGCAATCATGGGCGTCTTATTTGTGAAACATCGCCTTTTAACCTGCTCAGAGCATTCGCGTCTTAGTCATTGATCTTTAATCATTGGCTTTGCGCATTTACGCATCAGTTTCACTAGGCGCTCAGTTTCTCCGTCTAACGGCATATCGACGCCGAAACTAAGCATGCGAAAAGGTGGTTCGTTATGAATTGCCTGCACCATTAGATTCCCAAGATAAGCCGCTACGCGCTCGTTGCGCTCGAAACCCTTGCGCAAGCACTTACGGATGCCAGATACGATCAAATCAGCCGCCTGAAGCCCGGTGGACTCCTGGGAGTCCATGAACTTGATGTTTCCACGAATGAGTTTTTGAATATTAATCCCGCCATTCCCTAGCGATTCAATTCCATAGTCGTCCTTCAGGTAAGTTGGTGCTTCGCCCGGTGCAAATTCATACTGTTTCATTCGGCTGTAGTCGAATTCCCTAAACATCAGCAGCGGTTTAGACAGCGACATCGTCTGTAAGATCGTCGGACTGATCTTCTCGAACGCATCCTCAAAGTTGGTCCGCTTGGTGTTCTTCTGATCGATGCGCCATCTGAACTCGCTCAACGTACCAGGATTGCGCTGAGCATAATAGGTTATGGCTCTGCTTACAACTTCATACATCAATTCCAATTGGCAGAACAACTGGACGTAAAGCTGTGGCGACAACTTCTCGATCTGTGCTGCCAAGAGGGCGACGCCTTGGCGACCACCCTCGAACCGCATCTTATCAATATGTTCAAGCACTTTTGCAACCTGATTCTTCTGATGGTCCGCCACGCTAACCAAAGAATTCAGACCTGCATCCGTGGCGATACAAAATAATGCACCACCGAGCCGTCCCAACTTCGCAAGAAAAGCGATGTAATCTGGCTCATTGAGATCATTTAGTTTTATCTCCGGTTTACCTACTCGGCTTGGTTTCACCTTTAAAGATGAAACCGCCTGTTCAAGCCCTTTCCTTGATGCTTCTGGTAGTGCGAACGCCGCCACTGCGTTCCAAGAGCCTTCGCATGGCGCACTTACGAATGATCCCGACTCATCTATAAAAATGTTCATTCCTGAGAATCATAAAAATAGGGGGCGATTTTGAATGGATTTAAATCACCGCTGCACAGTCGCATCGCCAACGCGGCTACCTCGACGTGCGGCATTGCCTCAATGAGGACGGTTCAATACCATCTGCTTCACTTCACAACAAACTATGAATTATCTGCGTCCATTGCGAATCAGATTACAAGCCTTGCAACACACCCATAGCCTTATACATCTTCGTTGCCAGCAATGACGTTTCGCCATGGGTCATGACAAGTTCCTGCGTTGCCCTGGTCATGGCAATGTAAATCAGTCGCGCTTCATCCTGCAGATCCTCTTCTTTCATCGGCGCACCGATGCCAGGGATGCAAACTAGCGGAAACTCCAGCCCTTTACTACTATGCATGGTGAGGAGCTTCACGCTGTCATGCAGTGGCGAGTACGAATGCTTTTTATCCTGCTGCCATTGAAACGGAACACCTCTGCGTGTCAGGGCGTCGGCAAGCGCCTGTCCAATTCCGTAGCGCCGATAGACAATCGCCATGTCGTTCCATCGCGATCCTATCCTGTTCGCTTCGGAAAGCTTCATCGCCAGATATTCCGCTTCGTCTTTCAAGGTCGGCAGCTTGATCAAGAGCGGCTTTGGCCCATGGCGTCCCGTACTCATTGGCTGCACGGTTGGCGCCTGGTCTTCTTCGTACGCAAGCCTCGAAATAATCGCTCAAATCAGAATTTGGGAGTGGTTTGCCGGCATTATAGGTGTCCAATTGGCGGCTGCACCACGCATGGAAATTCACGACATTGACTTTGTCCTGCAGCCCTTTCGCCTGTTTTTGAAATGCCTCGACGTCTGCATTTTCTGTCATCTCATTCTGACAAATGACGAGATGCGGGGGCAGTACATCGCCTATATTGGCGCCGTCAAACTGTGCGCGACTGATATTGGTAAAAACCACACCGTGGGCGTAAGGGAAAAACAGTTTTCCTTTCAATGCCCCATCCGGCCTTATGAGTTGTGGGTCGCGCTCCAGCTCGGGATTTCTTTGAATTCGTTCACGGCGTCAGAAAACGTGACAAGGCCGTCTTGTCTTCTCTCGTCTTCTTGTAGGTGGAGTAAGGCGCTGATTTACATAACGAGCCAAATACTATTTGACGGTATCAGACAATGACAACATACGTTCAACGTAACGCGCAATCAAGTCGATTTCAAGATTGACCTTGGCGCCATGTTTCAGATGCTTGAGCGTCGTCACTTCAATCGTATGCGGGATCAGATTGATCGAGAATGCGCATCCGGCCGCGGTGTCGGTAACGCGATTGACTGTCAGCGACACGCCGTTCACCACGATGGAGCCCTTGTACGCCAGATATTTTGCCAACTCTTTCGGCGCCTCGATCACCAGCTCCCAGGACTCGCCCACCGGTTCGAATTTTTGCACGATACCGAGACCGTCAACATGGCCCGACACCAGATGGCCGCCCAAGCGATCGGCCAGCGTCAATGCTTTCTCAAGATTGACTTCTCCTTCCGCATCGAGGCCGGCAGTGCGGTTCAGGCTTTCACGCGACACATCGACCACAAAACCGGTGCCGGCCTTGCGCACTACCGTCATGCATGCGCCATTCAATGCAATGGAATCGCCGATGGCGACATCCGCCATCGGCAAGCCGCCCGCGTCAATCGTCAAGCGAACGCCGGCATCCGGCTGATTACCCAAGGGAGAGAGAGAGGTGATTTTGCCGACAGCGGCAACGATTCCTGTGAACATGGCGGCGAATGAAATTCGTTAAATGAAACGCGCTAGGATACGCAAATCCGCGCCGATTTGCTTGGTTTCGTGAAACGATAATGTGCGCTTGCGATCCAGGTTGTCGAGTGCACCCAGATCGAACAAGCCCTGCGCGTCGCCCAGCAAACTGGGAGCCAGATAAAGCAGCAATTCATCGACGCACCCCTCGCGGATCAGCGAGCCATTCAATTTGAATCCGGCTTCCACGTGCAGTTCGTTGATCTGGCGCTTGCCCAGTTCCAGCATCAGGGCCGGCAAATCGACTTTTCCTTGCGGATTGGCCAGCAGAATGACTTCGGCCCCGATGTCGCGCAGACGCGCCTCCTTTTCAGGGTTCGCTTGCGCCGCAACGACCAAGGTGCCAGCACCGACAAGAATGCGCGCGGTCGGGCTGATCTGCAATTGACTGTCAATCACGATACGGCGCGGCTGACGCGGCGTGTCTACGGCACGCACATTGAGTTGCGGATCGTCTGCATTGACCGTGCCGATACCGGTCAGAATCGCGCACGCGCGCGCGCGCCACCAATGGCCGTCATCCCGCGCCGCTTGCGAGGTAATCCATTGGCTGCATCCGTTATGCAGCGCCGTCTTGCCGTCGAGGCTGGCCGCCGCTTTCATCCGCACCCATGGCCGGCCGCGCTGCATACGCGAGAAAAAGCCGATATTCATTTCACGCGCCGCATCCTCCAGCACGCCGCACGCGACATCGATACCCGCAGCCTGTAATTTGGCGAGGCCCTGCCCTGCCACCAGCGGATTGGGATCGGCAATCGCCGCCACGACTCTGGCAATGCCGGTTCGAATCAATGCGTCGGCACAGGGTGGCGTGCGGCCATGATGACTGCATGGCTCCAGAGTCACGTACGCAGTCGCACCGCGCACATCGGCGCCGCGATTTTCTGCATCGTTCAACGCCTGGACTTCCGCATGCGCCTGGCCGGCCGGCTGGGTATATCCTTCACCGATGACGCGTTTGTCCTTGACAATCACACACCCTACCCGCGGATTCGGTGTGGTAGTGAATAAGCCAAGCGACGCCAGTGCGAGCGCGCGGCTTATGCCCTCTATGTCGTTAGAAATTTCCACGGAATGCATTGAATATCGTTATCGAAAATGAAGACAAATATTTGCCTCCTGCGCGGGGCTTTAGCAGGTGCTCTTTTCCACATCGGGATTACATACCCGCGGACGTCCCAAAAAATTGACCATGATTTTTCGCACCTGTTCATCCATGGTAAATGACACATGCCCGGATTGGGGAGTTTGACTGCTTGCATTGGTTCGGGTGCGCCCGGTGCCGTTATAAGCGAGATATTTTACTTGTGAATCGGTAAATGCGGAGGTAATCGCCATGCCGGCTGGCGTCGGTCCGTGCGAAAAAATAATCTGTTCGCCCGCATCCGCCTTTTGGTTGTTGTTGTCATCGATAAAAACGATCCAGCCCTTGTTCCAATCAGATGCCTCTGCGGGAACCAGATCGACGCGCGTCCCGCGTTGTATAGCTTCCGAGCGTGTCAAATTAATCGCCGCAAAGAAATCGTTTACCGTTGCCGTCATTTTTTGATGTTGCATCAGGGATCGAAAACTTGGCACGCCAATAGCCAGCAAGATCGCCGCAATCGACATCACGACCATGAGTTCAATCAACGAGAAACCCCGATTATGCCTCTCATTCCCCACACGAAGATGGCGCATCATGTCATTGCCAGCAGTTGACGGCGTCACCGGACACGGTTTTTACCCCTGTGCTGGTGAGCATCAAATTGCCGCACGCGGAATCGGTATAAGCCTGGTTGACTTTGGCAGTGCCCGGTTTTGCGGTCAGCAGTACGCAATTCTGAATCACATCGTCCTTGCAAGCCGCCGCGCTGATTTCATAGGAACTGGCCGCTGCGTTGTCAGCGGAGAACCAGCGGAATTTGATTTCGTTCGGCTCCGTCGACGCAGAAGAAAACGCGATGTAAGTGGTGTTCTGCGAGTAATAGCGCTCTTCCTGCTGCATCAACTGCATCAATGCAGCGCGCCCTTCCGCCCGTTTGGCCTTGCGCACCGAGTCTTGATACGATGGATAGGCGATCGCTGCCAGTATCCCGACGATCACGACGACGACCATGACTTCGATCAGCGTGAATCCTTGCAGTTTATTTTTCATCATCCTGGACTTTCTATTTTTTCTTCGCATCGGCGCGCAACTCCAGCCAGTTCAGCACTTCACGCCAGCTGAAACGCCCGGCCGGCAGCGCTACCTCGCCGGCCCCTTTTTGTGCAGGCGCCGACATGCCTTTCACGCCGCCGGTGCCAAAATTGAAGACCGAATATTTTTTCTTCACCACGCGCTTGCCGATGGCATTGCGGTCACCGACCTCGACGCTTCCCGCCTCAAACAACACAGGCGAACTCAGCATGCCGACTTCGGACAGATATCCCGTCTGCGCACCTGCGATCGGCAGACCGCTCAGTACATCGAAGCTGTAAGTCCGTCCGCCACCGCCCTTACAGGGATCACTGCCCGGAATCAAACTGTTGAAAAACAAGCGTCCGTATACGACCAGGGGATTGGTGACACTGCGCTCGCCGGTCTTGTCCGAATCCGGAAAATCGACATACCACCCTTTCTTGTTTTCCGGCGCCGTGCCATACGTAAATTCAGTTCCCGCAACGGCAACGGCATTGCCGCTTACGGTCAAGGTACGCGCGGCAAGTTGACTGCGGCCCGTCACCTTGTCCGCATCGGTGGTCG
>CAMLDH010000042.1 GCA_946478765.1 uncultured Oxalobacteraceae bacterium
CGGTGCATGGCGGTTCCGGCGTCAGTTATGGCGTGATCGAACAGTTGCGCGCAGCGCGGCCACAAGCAAAATTTCTGGAACTGGTGCATCGGTTGGACCGGGATACCTCGGGTATTTTGCTGTTGGCCAAGAAGCGGTCGGCATTGACCAACCTGCATGAACAAATTCGCGATGGACTATTAGACAAGCGTTATCTGGTTTTGGTGCATGGCGACTGGAAAAATCAGAAGCAGCACGTGAAGTTGCCGTTATTTAAGTACACCACGCCGGATGGCGAACGCCGCGTGCGGGTTCAGTCGGATGGCTTGGCGTCGCACACGGTTTTCAACTTGCTGCGAAAATATGATTCTTTCGCGTTGCTGGAGGCGGAGCTGAAAACCGGCCGTACCCACCAGATTAGGGTGCATCTGGCATCTAGCGGGTTCGCGATTGCAGGGGATGACAAATATGGCGATTTTGCGTTGAATCGCGCTTTGCTCAAAGCCGACGGCAATCGTATTGCTCTGAAACGGATGTTTTTGCATGCGTACCAGATTACTTTCACGCATCCGGAAACCGGCAAACCCGTCACGCTCAAAGCGCCGTTGCCGCCCGAATGCGAAAATTTTGTAAGAAATTTGGAAAAGATGACTGCTTGACCTGTATCGCGATCAGGAAGACTGGAAACAGGGTAAGCAACTACCGACAAAATCAGAAGGAGCCGGCAGCGAGGGTTGTCGGGAAGCATGGCAAAAAAGCAATTTGACCTGATCGTATTCGATTGGGATGGTACGTTGATGGATAGCACCACCACAATCGTTCAATGTATTCAGGCTGCCGCAAAAGATCTCGGCCTCCCGATACCCGACGACAAAGCTGCCTCTTATGTGATCGGACTTGGTTTGCAGGATGCAATGCAGGCCGCGTTACCCGACCTTGACCCCAAATTTTATCCGCGTATGGTGGAGCGTTATCGCTACCATTACTTGGCGAAAGACCAGGGACTGGCGCTGTTTGACGGCGTGCGCGAAATGTTGTCTGAGCTATCGCAGCAGGGATATTTCCTGGCAGTGGCAACCGGCAAAAGCCGGGTCGGATTGAACCGTGCGCTCGATGCCGCCAAATTGCTTTCCTTATTCGATGCGACACGTTGCGCAGATGAAACCTTTTCGAAGCCGCATCCAGCCATGCTGCAGGAACTGACACGCGAGCTTGGACAGGATATGAAGCGAACGGTGATGATCGGCGACACCACACACGATTTGCAAATGGCGAGCAATGCCGGGGCAGCAGGCATCGCAGTACATTACGGCGCGCATCCCGAGCGCGAGTTGCAAGTATTCAGTCCTCTTTATGCAGCGAACTCGGTAGCGGAACTGCATGCGTGGCTGACGGACAATGCGTGAGTATTTGGTGCGGTTTCGGTGCTGGGACTTTTACTGCATTAAACAAACTTGACGATGTCCGACGAGACCATTTTCATTTGTGACTCAGCCGACCTTATTGAAGGAGGCAAGGGCATCCGCTTTCCTGTCGCTGCCTTCAATGAGGACGCGACCGGTTTCGTGGTCCGCTATAACAACGTCGCCCATGCATACTTGAATCGATGTGCGCACGTGCCGATTGAACTGGATTGGACCGAAGGTGAGTTTTTCGAATCCAGCGGCTTGTATCTGATGTGTTCCACGCATGGCGCGATCTATGCGCCGGAAAGCGGGCAATGCTTGGGTGGGCCATGTCGTGGCGGACGTTTGCGTACGATCAGAGTCATCGAGAAAGACAATCGGGTATTCTGGCAACCGGATGAATATGTAAGGCCTGCGAGAGCATAAGCTCCCGCAGAAAACACGAGCGAAAACAATGAGCAACGACAATTTCGAAAATACGCCACGGCAGTGGCCGCAAGATCAGGCATCCGCTACGCCGGTGTCGGAAAACAAAACATCGAACGGCAACGCGCCAAAAAAAGAAGGCTGGGAGCGGGAAGTACTGGAGAAGTTTGCGTTTGCAGCACTCAAGGAGCAACGCGCCCGCCGTCGCTGGGGGATCTTCTTCAAACTTGCAATGCTGGGGATAATTGCATTCGGCCTCTGGCTCGCATTTGATCTGGGTAATACCGACATGGAAACCTCCGGCGCACATACTGCGCTGATCGATATCGATGGCACGATCGAAGTCGGAGGCGCCGGCGCGGCCGAGACGGTAATCCCGGCGCTCGAACGGGCATATGCAGACAGCGGCTCAGTCGGCGTGATTTTGCACATCAATAGCCCGGGCGGCAGTCCGGTACAGGCAGGCATGATCAACGATGAAATCATGCGTCTGCGCAAAGCGTACCCGCAAAAGCCACTGTACGTGGTGGTCGATGAAATCTGCGCGTCGGGAGGTTATTACATTGCTGCGGCCGCCGATAAAATTTATGTGAATAAGGCCAGCATCGTCGGGTCGATCGGTGTCTTGATGGATGGTTTTGGTTTCACCGGCCTGATGGATAAACTCGGTGTTGAACGCCGCCTCATGACGGCGGGCGAAAACAAAGGCTTCATGGACCCGTTCAGCCCGCAAACGTCGAAACAAAAAACGTATGCACAAGAGATGTTGAACGAGATTCATCAGCAATTTATCAATGTCGTTCGTAAAGGGCGCGGCAAACGTTTGAAGGAAACGCCAGATACGTTTTCCGGCTTGTTCTGGAGCGGCTCGAAGGCAGTTGAAATGGGTTTGGCTGATGGCTTCGGCACCATCGACAGCGTCGCGCGCGATGTCCTCAAGGCAGAAGATATTGTCGATTACACGCAGCATGAAGGTTTGCCCGAACGCGTATTGAAAAAGTTTGGTGCGGCGGTCGGCGCAGGTGCGATGAGGTCTGTCTGGAGTGGTGTCAAGCCGAGTCTTCGATAATGCCGTGCTGGGAGCGGGATGTTACAAAAGCTGCTGTTTGGAAGTAGTTCTTGGCAAGAAATTTCGGCCGGTTTTTCGCTGATAAAGCTGCGTTGAAAGCTTGCAAATCCAAGCATTTGCGTTATATTGAAACCTAGATCTTTTCTTGCGAAAGGAATTGGTCATTCAGAGCAACTTATCTCTAATGCCAAGGTGATCACCGCATCGACGATGCGGCGGTGAGGAGTCTCGGACTCCTCATAGTTGCCCCGTCCGGGGGCAAGCGAAACGGCGGTGCAATACCGCCGTTTCGCACGTCTGGGGCATATCACTCTGCCAGCAACAAGAATACGGTGGGTTTCTTGTGAAAGTCCGGTGTTTTCCCGGATACCAAATCACTTTTCCATTTCGCTACTGCCTGCGTCTTGATTGACTCTGACGCCAAGGTTAGATCGGTGGCGACGCACACTAGTGTATTGGGTTGACAGGTCGTCGTGAGCGCTTCCAATAGTGCGCTGTTACGATACGGCGTTTCGATGAATAATTGAGTCTGCTTTTCCAGGCGCGAGCGGTTTTCAAGTTCCTTGATGCGCTGCGCACGTTGGTCCGCATCGATCGGCAGGTAACCGTTGAATGCAAAACTTTGCCCGTTCAAACCGCTCGCCATAACTGCCAGCAAAAGCGACGATGGTCCGACCAACGGTCTGACTGAAATGCCCTTCGCATGCGCCAAGCGCACGAGATTGGCGCCAGGATCGGCCACCGCCGGTACGCCGGCCTCTGAAATCAAGCCTGCATCCTGACCTGCCAGTAGGGGCGCCAGCAGGGCGGGTAATTGGGATGCGTCGGTATTGACATTCAACTCTACAATGCGTATGTCTTGCAAAGGCTTGGCAAGCGGATGGGATGCCGTCACAAGCTTGAGAAATGCGCGCGTGGTCTTGGCATTCTCGGCAATGAAATAATCCAGTTTGGCTGTGGCTGTCAGTACGCCGGCGGGGATGATTTGCGCGAGCGGGTCGGCTAGCGCAACGTCTGCTTGGCCGAGTGTATTGGGGATGAGATAAAGGATGCCGGGCATGTTTTACGGGAGGCAGAATAGGTGGGGTTATGGACAGTCAGTTCTTGGTGATTGGAGCACCGGAAAAAATGCGTTTCACGCGGCAAAAAAGCTGATCCCGGCACGACGCAGCATGGTCGTCAACGCAATGAGCGGCAACCCCGTCAATGCGGTCGGATCCGCGCTTTCGATCTTCTCGATGATCGCAATGCCCAACCCCTCATTTTTGGCGCTGCCGGCGCAATCGTAAGGTTGCTCGATACGCAGATAGGCGTCCAATTCGGCGTCAGGCAAGTCGCGGAATGAGACAAATGTCTGGACGTTTTTCAGTTGCACTATCCGGTCCTGTGACGGTTGGCGGCTATCCCAAAGACACAGCGCGGTATGAAAGATGACCCGGCGCCCTCGCATTTTTTGCAGCTGTTGAAGCGCATTCTCATGCGAACCCGGTTTGCCGATTTGCTCGCCATCCAGCGTCGCTATCTGGTCCGACCCTATCACCAGTGCTCCGGGTGCCTGTAGTGCTACCGCTGCCGCCTTTTCCTGCGCCAGGCGCAATGCGGTAGTCTCGGGCGATTCGCCAGCGTGCGGCGTTTCGTCAACCGCCGGTACCATGACTGCAAAAGGCAGGTGCAGGCGAGACAGTAATTCTTTCCGGTATTTCGAACTGGAACCGAGGATCAGGCGGGGTTGGGGGGGCAAAGAGGGCATTTTTCGAGGTTTATTTGAATGATTGCTCAACAAAAGAGCGCTAACGCTTTGACGAATAAGAAAAAAGTCTGTTATTATCGCAGGTTTTCCGGGTTCGGCTTAGCATATGAGTGCTTTTGTAATCGACACGTTTGAATTCTGTCGGCTCAAAGAGCGTCGCGAAGGTGATGTTGCGATCGCTGATTTGTCCAGATTGGCAGAAGATACGGTTGGTAAATCGGGAGTCGTGCATTGGCTGTTGCAGGGCGATAGCGATAGATTGGGAAATCCAAGATTGGCGCTGTCGGTTTCCGGCGCCGTGCAGTTGATGTGCCAGAGATGTTTGACGCCATTTTCTTTTGAGATTGCCTCTGAATCGATTCTGGTTCTGGCAAAGGATGAAGGCAGCATCGAGGAAGTCGAAGCGTTGCTGGCGGATGATGGGATCGATGTGATTGCCGGTTCCAAGGCGCTCAATATCGCGGAACTGATCGAAGATGAAGCTTTGCTGGCGATACCGCTATCACCCAAGCACGAAATTTGTCCCGATAAGGTAACGCTTGATGCGTTGAAGGGTGCGAAGAAGGTGTCGCCGTTTGCGGTGCTGAAGAATATCAAGCGGTAATCAATTGGATTGGCTGTAGTGCTGCGTGGTCCGCGAGTAAGAGCGCGCAGTAGGGATTCTCGGTTTGCCAGTAATTTTGGGAACCGGATGTGTTAAAATTTCAGAACTTAAGGTTTAGGAGTAGTTACCATGGCTGTTCAACAAAATAAAAAGTCCCCATCCAAGCGTGGCATGCATCGTGCGCATGACTTTCTGGTTGCTCCGCAACTGGCGGTTGAGCCGACAACGGGTGAAACGCACATGCGTCACCATATCAGCCCGAATGGCTACTATCGTGGACGTAAAGTCCTGAAGACCAAGAACGACGAATAATCGTTCATCGTTGTTGCAAGCCAAAAGCGGCGCGAGAAGTTGATATAACTTGGCGCCGTTTTTTCATATGCTGAACAGCGCATTGTGTCATTTTGAATCAAGCCGAATCTGGCCCATAATGCGGTTGGAGCCAGGTACTGAATCAAAACAATGACAATCAAAATTTCTATCGACTGCATGGGCGGGGATCACGGCCCATCGGTGACCATTCCTGCCGCTCTCTCATTCATCGATCGCGAGCCTGGCGCCGAATTGATTTTGGTCGGCCTGGAAGGCGCAATTCGCTCCGAACTACGCAAGCACAAAGCTGCCGACCATCTGCGTCTGTCGGTCGTTAATGCCTCTGAAGTCGTCACGATGGACGATTCGCTGGAAGTCGCCTTGCGTCGCAAAAAAGATTCCTCGATGCGGGTCGCGATCAACCTGGTGAAGCAAGGCGAAGCGCAAGCGTGCGTTTCCGCCGGCAATACCGGCGCGCTGATGGCGGTATCGCGCTACATCCTGAAAACCATACCGGGCGTCGATCGTCCCGCAATTTGTACTCTCATCCCAAATCAGAAAGACAAGCCGACCTACATGCTGGACCTGGGGGCGAACGTCGACTGCCAACCACAGCATTTGCAACAATTTGCGCTGATGGGCTCGGTTCTCGTCGCTGCAATCGAAGGCAAGTTACGTCCAACGGTAGGCTTGCTGAACATTGGGGAAGAAGATATCAAGGGCAATGATGTTGTGAAGCAAACGGCGTTATTGCTGCGCGCCGATCATGAAAAAGGCGTGCTCAATTTCTATGGCAATGTCGAAGGCGATGACATTTTTAAAGGCACTACGGACATTGTTGTTTGCGATGGTTTTGTCGGTAATGTGGTACTCAAGGCGTCGGAAGGATTGGCGAAATTTTTCAAGGGCGCCTTGACCACTGAATTCAAAAGTAATCCATTCAACATGATGGGATATTTCATTGCGCGTGGAGCGATCAAATCGTTTTCGCGCCGCATGAATCCATCCCGTTACAATGGTGGTAGTCTACTGGGTTTGCGTGGACTTGTTTTTAAAAGCCACGGCGGTGCGGATGCTTATGGTTACGAGTGGGCGATCAAACGTGCATTCGACGCGGCGCGACATGACGTGTTATCGCGTATTTCCACCACCATTGCAGAACTGATGCCGCAGCCTGACGTGCCCGTAATCGCTGAGGGTGCAGCCGTCGCAACAGAACTAACCGAACAGAAAACGGCATGACTCTCTATAGCAAAATCATCGGAACCGGCAGTTACTTGCCGCCCAAGCGCGTGACGAATCAGGATCTCACCGCGCAATTGGCGGAAAGGGGAATCGAGACTTCGGACGAGTGGATTGTTTCGCGCAGCGGAATATCGGCTCGGCATTATGCGGAACCCGGCGTGCAATCGAGCGATCTGGCGGTTGAGGCATCCAGGCGTGCATTGGAAATGGCTGGGCTGAGGGCAAACGATCTCGACCTGATCATTCTTGCGACGTCTACGCCGGACCATTTTGGCGGTTTCCCAAGCACCGCGTGCATCGTGCAGTGCAAGCTTGGCATGACCAATGGCGGTGCTGCAGTTGACGTGCAGGCGGTGTGCAGCGGCTTCGTGTATGCCGTTTCCATTGCCGATAGTTTCATCAAATCCGGCGCCCACAAGAATGTGCTGATTATCGGTGCCGAGGTGTTTTCCCGGATTCTCAATTTTGAAGATCGCACTACGTGCGTATTGTTCGGCGATGGCGCCGGTGCAGTGGTGCTGAGTGCATCGAAAGAGCCGGGCGTTCTCGCTACCAAATTGCACGCGGATGGCAGTCACGCCGGTATTCTGTGCGTGCCGGGCAGTGTCAGCGGCGGTGTTGTGGAGGGCAGCGCATTTCTTTATATGGATGGACCGGCGGTATTCAAACTGGCGGTATCGGTACTCGACAAAGTCGCGCATGAAGCACTCGAGATTGCTGGCATGAGCGCTGCGCAAGTCGATTGGTTGATTCCGCATCAAGCCAATATCCGCATCATGCAAAGTACCGCGAAAAAACTCGGTTTGCCATTGGAAAAAATGGTCGTAACAGTCGATCAGCATGGCAACACTTCCGCTGCATCGATTCCGCTTGCACTCGATACCGCCGTACGCGATGGGCGTGTCAAGCCGGGACAGAATGTCATGATGGAAGGTGTCGGCGGCGGGTTTACCTGGGGCGCGGTACTCATGCGGATGTAATTATTTAATCGCGAAACAGAGTTTGGAAGGTGCCGTAACGGTCCTAATTACGCGATCCACGTGACTCTGTCTTCAGTATTGCAGAAACGAAGTTAAGCGACGTCTAGGCAACACGGCACTCTCTTCTCCACAATTTTAAAAAGCATGATTAAATTCGCATTCGTTTTCCCTGGCCAAGGCTCGCAAGCCATTGGCATGTTGAATGGCTTTGCCGACAATGCAATCGTGAAGCAAACAATTGCAGAAGCATCGGACGCACTGCAATTCGATCTCGCCAAATTGATTGCCGAGGGGCCGAAAGAAGATCTCGACCTCACCACCAATACCCAGCCGGTGATGCTCACTGCTGCGGTCGCGACGTACCGTGCGTGGATCGCAACAGGCGGCAAGGCACCGGCCATGGTTGCCGGGCATAGTCTTGGCGAGTATTCTGCACTGGTAGCCGCCGGTGTCGTTGCATTCAAGGACGCGGTGCCGCTGGTTCGTTTTCGTGCACAAGCCATGCAGGAAGCGGTGCCGGTCGGGCAGGGCGGCATGGCGGCGATTCTCGGTTTGTCGGATGATGATGTGCGTGCGGTGTGTGCCGAAGCCGCGCAGGGGGAAGTTGTGGAAGCGGTCAATTTCAATGCGCCGGCACAAGTGGTCATTGCAGGTAGCAAGGGAGCGGTCGAACGCGCTTGCGAAGCGGCAAAAGCGAAAGGCGCCAAGCGCGCTTTGCCGTTGCCGGTATCGGCGCCATTTCACTCGTCACTGTTAAAGCCGGCGTCGGATAGGTTGCGAGATTACATCGCCGACTTGAATTTTTCCGTACCCCAAATTCCGCTCATCAATAACGTCGACGTCGTCATCGCGAATGATCCGGCGGTAATCAAGGATGCGCTGGTGCGCCAGGCAGCCAGCCCGGTGCGCTGGGTTGAAACTGTGCAAAAAATGGCGGCCGACGGGATTACGCATGTCGTCGAATGCGGTCAGGGTAAGGTCCTGACCGGGTTGACGAAGCGTATTAACGGCGATTTGATCGGCGAGGCAATGGTCGATCAAGCCTCCTTGGAAAAAGTGTTGGAGCTCTTGAAGTGAACATGCAAAACTTAAATTTAGACAATCAAATAGCATTGGTAACCGGCGCCTCACGCGGTATTGGTCGGGCAATCGCGCAGGAACTGGCAGAGTGGGGTGCGACCGTGATTGGCACGGCGACATCGGAAGCCGGTGCTGCGGCGATCTCGGAATACCTGAATGCGGTTCGGCCCGGTTGCGGCAAGGGCGTCGTGTTAAATGTCAATGATGTGATGGCGTGCAACGACACCATCGACACGATTCAGAAGGGATTCGGCAGCGTCACGATCCTGGTCAACAATGCCGGTATCACGCAGGACCAGCTTGCGATGCGCATGAAAGACGAAGAATGGGATGCCGTGATTGCCACCAATCTCACGGCGGTCGCACGTCTGTCACGCGCTGTTTTGCGCGGCATGATGAAGGCCAAGCATGGGCGTATCATCAACATCACGTCGGTGGTCGGCTCAGCCGGCAATCCGGGGCAAATGAATTATGCCGCAGCGAAAGCCGGGGTGGCTGGGATGAGCCGTGCATTGGCGCGCGAGATCGGCAGCCGCAATATTACCGTCAATTGCATTGCGCCCGGATTCATCGACACCGATATGACAAAAGCACTCACCGAACAGCAAATAGCTGGATTGTTAGGGCAAATTCCACTCGGCCGTTTTGGCCTGCCGGAAGATATTGCAGCAGCAGTCGCCTTCCTTGCATCGCCGCAAGCGAGCTACATTACTGGTACTACACTGCATGTCAACGGCGGCATGTATATGAGTTAATAAAATAAGAGCGCTTTTAGCGACGATTTGATCGATGTTAGTCATTGGGGGACAGAGTTAAGCGTAGTGTTACTCTGTCCTCAACAAATTTGCAAAAGCTAAAAGTGAATTTTCAACGCGCAAACCTGCTAAAATGCGCGCACTTTCTGTAACCACCCATTGGAGCCATAACATGTCGGATATCGAACAACGCGTTAAGAAAATCGTCGCTGAGCAACTGGGCGTCGCCGAAGCAGACATCAAGATCGAATCTTCTTTCGTCGATGATCTTGGTGCTGATTCGCTCGACACGGTTGAACTCGTGATGGCATTGGAAGATGAGTTCGAAATGGAAATTCCGGACGAACAAGCTGAAAAAATCACGACTGTGCAACAGGCTATCGATTACGCCAAGGCACACGTCAAAGCGTAACCCCGTTTTGCTCGACTCTAGGAGAACCGCTTGAGCCGCTCGCGTCAACGTCGTGTCGTCATCACTGGCCTGGGGTGTGTTTCACCGGTCGGCAATACCGTTGCCGATTCATGGGAAGCGCTAACCGCAGGAAAATCCGGTATTGCGACCATCACCAAATTTGATGCCACGCCTTTTTCCACGCATTTTGCGGGAGAAGTAAAAGGTTTCAATATCGAGGATTACATTCCCGCTAAAGAAGCGCGCCATATGGATACATTTATCCATTACGGCATAGCAGCCGGCATACAGGCGATGCAGGATAGCGGTCTCGCGGTGACAGAAGCCAATGCCGAGCGTATTGGCGTGATTATCGGTTCTGGAATCGGCGGCTTGCCTTTGATTGAAGAAACGCATGCGGAATTGACGAATCGCGGCCCGCGCCGGATTTCGCCATTCTTTGTGCCGGCGTCGATCATCAACATGATTTCAGGGAATCTTTCAATCAAATTCGGTTTGAAAGGCCCTAATCTCGCTATCGTCACGGCATGCACGACTGGATTGCACTGTATCGGTGCGGCAGGGCGTATGATTGAATATGGCGATGCCGATGTGATGATTGCCGGAGGCTCTGAATCGACCGTATCGCCGCTGGGATTGGGCGGCTTTGCTTCTGCGCGCGCGCTGTCTTCCCGCAATGATGATCCTGCGACTGCATCCCGCCCCTGGGATAAGGACCGTGACGGTTTCGTGCTGGGCGAAGGCGCCGGCGTGATGGTGCTGGAAGAGTACGAACATGCGAAGGCACGAGGCGCTAGGATTTACGCAGAATTGCTGGGTTTCGGTATGAGCGCGGATGCGCATCACATGACTGCCCCCTTGGAAGATGGCGATGGCGCACGTCGCTGCATGATTTCAGCACTGAAAAATGCCGAAATCAACGCCGACCAGGTGGACTATGTGAACGCGCATGGCACTTCGACCCCATTGGGCGATGTGGCCGAAACCGTTGCGATCAAGCGTACGTTGGGCGATCATGCGAAAAATATCGTCGTTAATTCCACGAAATCGATGACCGGTCATTTGCTGGGGGGCGCTGGCGGCTTGGAATCGGTGTTCACGGTACTGGCAGTGCATAAGCAGTTGTCGCCGCCGACGATCAATATTTTCAATCAGGATCCAGCATGTGATCTTGATTACTGTGCCAATTCGGCACGCGCGATGCCCATCAATATCGCTGTGAAAAACTCGTTTGGCTTCGGCGGTACAAACGGGACGCTTATTTTCGGTAAAATCTGATCGACAGCAAAGCCGTTCATCCCTACTGCGGATGAACGGGCGCTGCACTTACTTCCCACATTATGTCTATCGCGGTATCAGCCGTGGTTAAGCCATCGAGGTTGTTACTTGCTATGGTGGGCGCCATGTGCATTGGTGTTGCCTTTGTAGGTTTCATGGTCGGTGCAGGACAGGTCGGCGATTTAGCCTTCCTGCCCAGAATGTCATTTACGGCAATGTGTATTTTTCTGGCGCTTTTCGGATTTTTTCGCACTGTTCAAACGAGAAAAACACACCATATTGATATTTCCGACATCGGACAAATCCGATTAGCGGAATATAGCCCATTAGCTACTTCACCTTCCCAATTTGTTCCATCGCAAGCACGACGCACCGGTGAGGTAGTCAGCTTGATGGCGCATTCGACCTTATGGCCGTACATGTTGCTGTTGAGATTGAAGACGGAAGACCAGCGGGTCACGGTATTGCCGATTTTGCTGGATAGCATTGATGGGCGCGGGTTTCGGGCGTTATCGGTTGCATGCCGCTGGATTGCCGCGCACAATAATCCGGCAGAACAGACAAATTTGTGAGCCATATCGAATCCATGATTGAACTTTTTACATTTCTCTCGGTCAACTATCTGAGCGCGTGCATGTTGCAGAGAATTAAGGGAACGGGGATTGACGACAGAGCGCGATATTGATCAACTACTTGTCGAGCGTGTTCAACGCGGCGACAAAAAAGCGTTCGAGCTGTTAGTGATCAAGTACCAACGGAAGTTAATGCGGCTGGTGTCGCGGCTTGTTCGCGACCAGGCGGAGGCAGAGGATGTCGTGCAGGAGGCATTTATCAAGGCATATCGGGCCTTGCCTCAGTTTCGCGGCGATTCTGCGTTCTACACATGGTTGTACCGGATCGGGATCAACACGGCGAAGAACTACTTGGTAACGCAAGGCCGCAGGGCGCCGACATCGACCGAGGCCGATGCGGAGGAAGCAGAAACTTTTGATGACGGTGAGCACCTAAGAGATATCAACACGCCCGAATCGATGATGGCGACCAAGCAGATCGCTGAAACAGTGAATGTGGCAATGGATGCATTACCAGAGGAGTTACGTATTGCAATAACATTGCGCGAGATTGAAGGCTTAAGTTACGATGAGATTGCCGAAGCGATGGGATGTCCGATCGGTACTGTACGTAGCCGGATTTTCAGGGCGCGTGAAGCTATTGCCGAAAAATTGAGACCGTTGCTCGGCACTGCGATCGACAAACGCTGGTGACGAGTGGAATGAATAAGAGGGTTCCCTGGCTTTTGCGAGTGCGAGGTAGCGATGAATACTAAAAATATGACTCAAGAACAGATTTCGGCCTTTGCCGACGGTGAGTTGGCAGATGCCCAGCTTGACAGCGCGCTGGCCGCATTACGCGGCTCTGATGGTCGTGCGAGGTGGGATACGTATCACCGGATCAGCGACGCATTGCGTTCGGACGACATGGCATTTGAAATGAGCCCGGATTTTACCGCTCGTTTGATGAGGCGCGTGGAGCAAGAACCGACGATCATGGCACCCGTTGCCCGTCCGCAAATGGAGCAACAAATCCCGGCAGATTTCACGCAAGTTGGCGCGCACCCTGCTAGACGCATTTTATTGCGTGGCATGGCGGCTGCCGCTGCCATTGCGACCATGGCATTTGTCGCAACGCCGCAATTGATGGTGGCAACGAAAGCCACGCCGCCAGCGAGTGCGAGCTCGATGCTAGCTTCCGCATCATCCGGGTCAGCAACCATGTCACCGAAGGCGCGGACCATTGCGCAACAGGACGGCGAAGTGCTGCGAGATCCTGGAATCGATGAATATTTGTTGGCTCATCAGCGATTTTCTCCTTCCGTGTACAGCACTGCGCAATATGCGCGTTCGGCCACGTTTGCAATCGATTCTGACAAATAAATATGCGGCAGACCTTGGTTTTGTTTAAGTTTGTCGTTGTCATCACCAGTTTCATCGCATTTCCGACATATGCTCAACATGGCGATCAGCAAGCCGATAAGCGTGATGCACAGGCCTGGCTGAAAAAAATCCAGTCAGCAGCGCAAAAACTTAATTATTCCGGTACGTTCGTGTACCAGCAAGGCAACCAGGTTCGCACCTCCCGCATTACCCATGTGCTGGATGGAAGAAACGAAATCGAAAAACTGGAAATCCTCGACGGTAAGCCACGCGAATATATTCGCAACAACGAAGAAATTATTTACTATGTGCCGGAAGCGAAGACCTTGCTGGTCGAACGGCGCATAACCCAGGATATATTTCCGGCCCTGCTTGCAGCCAATCCGTCCGACTTGGCGGAGTACTACAATATTCAAAAAAATGATATGGGCCGGGTCGCGGGGTTCGATTGCCAAATTGTGGTACTGGAGCCTAGGGACCATCTGCGTTACGGCTATCGTCTGTGGGCGGAAAAAGAGAGTGGTCTGCTGTTGCGCGCGCAAACGGTTAATGAAAATAAAGTGGTCGTCGAACAAATCGCGTTCACGCAAATCGCCATTGGCGACATTGATCGCAACCGCGTTAAATCGAATTTTATGAATACCAGCGGATGGCGCGTAGAGAATGCGGTAATGACCCAAGTGAATCTGTCGGGTTGGACCGTGAAGGCGGTACCACCGGGGTTCAAGAAAATTCGCGAATTGAAGCGCTTGTTATCTGATACGCCGGGCGCCAGCGCGGCATCGGCTGGCGCCCAGCCAAGTCATCGGGAAGTTGCGCAAATTGTTTTCTCCGATGGGATGGCGGCTATTTCAGTTTTTATCGAGCCAGGCTCGCAAAGCCGTACTGAAGGCTCCATGCAGCAGGGCGCGATGAATATCATTGGTAAGCGACAAGGTGACTTTTGGCTTACCATCGTAGGTGAGGTGCCTTCGGCAGCAATCAAACAAGTCGCCAATTCGATTGAGTTCAAAGCTAAATAAAATAAGTTTTTGCGGGCGGAGCTAAGCGCCGCACATGCGACGCTGTACTTTGCCTCCAACAAAGCAAAAGCAGAAAGAAATCGCGATTTTATGAAAATAATCTCCTCTATTCGAAACAGCTTATTAGCAATGCTTCTAAGCACGGCAAGTGCTGTGTTCGCACCGGCATTGGTCGGTATTGAGACACCTGCTTTCGCGGCGTCGGTCGCGGGTTTGCCGGACTTCACCGATTTGGTGGAGAAAGTCGGACCCGCAGTGGTAAATATCCGGACGACCGAGAAAGTTCGACCCGGGCAGGGTGCCACCGGTGGCGAGGACGAGGAGATGCAGGAGTTCTTCCGGCGCTTCTTCGGTGTGCCTGTTCCGCCTCGTCAGCAGCCGGACCGTCCGCAACGCGGGCGCAAGCAGACGCCGCAGCAGGAAGAGGAAGTGCCGCGCGGCGTTGGATCCGGCTTTATCATTTCCGTGGATGGCTATGTGATGACGAATGCCCACGTGGTCGACGGGGCTGACGAGGTCTATGTGACGCTGACCGACAAGCGCGAATACAAGGCAAAGATTATCGGTGCTGACAAGCGCACCGATGTGGCTCTGGTGAAAATCGAGGGCAGTAATTTGCCGCGCTTGACGCTGGGCGATTCCAACAGAATTCGAGTCGGCGAATGGGTAATCGCGATCGGCTCGCCATTCGGGCTGGATAACACCGTTACTGCAGGTATTGTCTCGGCCAAGGCGCGCGATACAGGCGAATATCTACCATTGATCCAGACCGATGTCGCGGTCAATCCCGGCAATTCCGGTGGTCCGCTGATCAACATGCGAGGGGAGGTCATTGGCATTAACTCGCAGATTTACAGCCGCTCCGGCGGCTACATGGGCATTTCGTTCGCGGTGCCGATTGACGAAGCGATTCGCGTGTCGGAACAACTGAAGAGTAGCGGTAAAGTCACGCGTGGTCGCATGGGGGTGCAAATTGGTGAAGTGACCAAGGATGTGGCCGAATCGCTCGGCTTGTCGAAAGCGCAGGGTGCTTTGGTGTCGCGTGTTGAACCGGGAGGTCCTGCCGAAAAAGCCGGCTTGGAAGCGGGCGACATCATCCTGAAATTTAACGGCGTTGCAATTGACCGTGCAAGCGATTTACCGCGCATGGTGGGCAGCACCAAACCTGGCACACGGTCTACGGTGACCGTCTGGCGCAAGGGTGCCAACCGTGATCTGGTCGTTACGATCACTGAAATGGAGCCTGAGAAAGTCGCTAAAAAAGATGATCGGAAAGCGAAACCCGATCAACCGGTTAACGCGCTTGGATTGGGTGTCAGTGATCTCACGGATGCACAGAAAAAAGAGCTGAAGATCGACGGCGGCGTTGTAATCGATGTGGCGGAAAGCGTTGCAGCACGTGCCGGTTTGCGCGCGGGCGATGTGATTCTGCGAGTCAACAATACCGATGTAAAGGACGCGAAACAATTTACCGCATTGGTGGCCAAGCTGGAGCAGAAGAAGACAGCGGTGCTGCTGGTGCGGCGTGGAGATTCGTCGCAATTCGTGCCGGTGAAGCCAAGCGGGCAGTAGTTCGTCTGGCTGATTACTTCAGGGCTGCAGGCCGATACCGGTTTGTAGCCTTTTGTTTATGCAAAATTTCAGAAATTGAATATAGATAGACCTTGATTCACTTTACGCTCTACTCGCGATCCTATTGTCATCTTTGTGATGACATGCTGCAGGCGCTGAACCGATTCGGTGGCCGGTGTCAGTTTGAAGTCGATGTGGTCGATGTCGATCTGGATGACAACCTGGTTGCGCTCTATGATGAACTGGTGCCGGTACTTGTGGGCAGGAAGGGTGGCGGCGCGCCTGTGGAGTTATGCCACTATTTCTTGGATGACGCGAAAGTCAGTGCGTTTTTGGCAGCCGATTAGTTCTACTTTGACACATTCATACATCCCATTCATACATCCTCTACTGAAGCTAATTCTTGCCGCTGTCGTTGGTAAACGGAGTGCATGGCGGCGATTCTTCGTTGATGTCGAGAGGTGATTTGCGACACGACATCCCCATCATCGATCACTTTGGATGGCAAGCGGCGCTTGATCATTTGTACGACCTCTTCGCAAGAGAGCAATTGAACCGTGTCTCGCAACGCCAGTCGTTCCTTGGCAAGGAACATCGTGGCAATCATCGCCATGTGGCGGCACCAACCATCCCATTTACAACACGGGTATTCGGCCATGCCGCACGCACTCTTGGCCTCCTTGAAGGCTTGCTCGACAAAAAAACGTAAGCCCTGCCTGCGCGCCAATTCATGCAGGCCGGTATCGGCAGCAGCGTTGCACAGGCAATATTTGACTTTCGTTCCATCGAGTTCACGCCGAATCAACAGATGCCAGCGGCGCGCATGGGCTTCCTGGCCGTCTCATGCATATACCTGCGCACAGAGAAATAAATTCGGCCATGACGTGGCCTTTCTCGCCGGGACGCAACAAAACGCGCCGCCAGGCACTGCCGGGCTGGCGGTGAAGCTAGGCGGCGACAGTCTCGCCTTCGGCCTCGCTCGTCAAACGACTCGGTGCGCGACCACGCGTGCTTTTCCTGGTCGGAATGTGGGGACAGGAATTTTGCGCATAAATGATTTGATCGCAATGCACATCCGCCATGAAGGTTTCCCTCCAGTATCGGCGAGGTCGCGCAACAGCCAGGGAAGTTGGCCGAATTTGCCATCCAAACCCACGAAACCAAAGCGCAGTCCGTTCTGGCGCGCCGTGCGCACGATGTCGGCTGCCAGTTCTCCCTTGCTGCGATGCGCTTGCTGATCCTTTGGAATCCCTGCTTCGTCGCAACGCGCCGGCTCGTCGATCCACGATTGCGGCAGATAGAGTCGTGCATCAATGAGGGCCGCGATTTCGCCTTTGGCAATCGCCTCGAACGCGCCAACCTGACAGTTGTCTACCTTGCCGTGACGGCCATTCCATTGCCGTTGCACGCCAGCCGACTTCTCTCTTTTTCGCAAAACCCGAGCCGTCAATGAGCAAGCCCGATTGATTGCTTCCCAGTCGAT
>CAMLDH010000043.1 GCA_946478765.1 uncultured Oxalobacteraceae bacterium
CGTGCTTGCGGCCAAGAAGTTCGGCAACGCCTGTGCGCAATATGGCCGCATTTACGGACCGGGTGCAAACAACCGACACGACGAGACGATCGGCACCACATTGACCCAGGCCGTGGGGAATGAAGATTGCCTGTACCTGAACATTTGGCGCCCGGCGAACAGCAAAACCGGGTTGCCTGTCATCGTATTCTTCCACGGCGGCAGTAACGTTTCGGGCTATACCGCCGACCCGGTGTACGATGGCGCCACTCTCGCCCAGACCACGAATGCGGTGGTCGTTACCGTCAACTTCCGTCTCGGCCTCCTGGGATTCTTCAACCTGCAGCAGCTCAAGAGCGGTGCCGACGCGGATACTGCATCGGGCAACTTCGCCATCCTCGACAGCATCAAGGCGCTGCAGTTCGTCCATCGCAATATCGCCAACTTCGGTGGCAACCGAGAGAATGTCACGATGATGGGCGAGTCGGCCGGTGCGATCAACGTGTATGCGCTGCTCACGTCACCGAAGCTGGTCAACGCGCCGACGAAGCTGGTCCACCGGGCAGTGCCGTTAAGCGGCGGACTGTCATTGGCGACGAACCTGCCGTCGGGATCCATTCCCACCATGTCGCCTGCCTCGACCTATGCATCGCAGGGCAATGCGCTGCTGTGGAACCTTTTGATCGCCGATGGCAAGGCCGCCGACATCGCCTCGGCACAGGCCTATGCGGCCAGCCAGACGGCATCCCAGATTGCGGACTATCTGCGCTCGCAGCAGCCGTCCCAGCTGTTTTCTACCTTGCTGACGAAGCTGGCGGCGCAGGGATTGGCTGCTTCGGGTCCGATCCCGGAAGGCACCGTCGTTTCCGCCAATCCGGTCGACGCGATCGGCAACCATCAGTATGTGAAGATTCCGGTGCTGGCAGGGAATACGCGTGATGAAGGCAAGTTGTTCCCGACCTTCCTGACGCTGGTGAGCGGCATTCCCGGCAGCGCCCGCATCGTCACCGATGCCCAGCTGTTCGCCAATCATTTCAGCTATCAGCCCGATGCGCCGGCGCAAACGCGCGTTGAGCAATGGATCGCGCCCGGCTACCTGCCCGTGAATGCGCCAGTCACCGGGTTTACCGCAAGGGCGGAGCAATTCAACCGGCTCTTCTTCCTGGCCAGCCGCGACAACATCTTGAATGCGCTGAAGGCAAAGCAGCCGGATGTCTGGTACTACCGGTTTGACTGGGACGAGCAGCCGGCGCCGTGGAACGACATCTACGGCGCAGCGCACCTGTTCGATCTGCCTTTCGTCTTCGGTAACTTCGGTCCTTCGCTCATGGCGAATATCATGAACACCACCGCCAACAAGCCGGGGCGGCTGGAACTGTCCGATGCGATGATGCGCAGCGTAGGTGCATTCGCAAGGCGCGGCGATCCAAACAATGAAGCGCTCGGCGTGCACTGGCCGACGTGGCCGAGCGGACTGATCTTCGACGCGACGCAGACGCACAAAACCATCGGGGTGCAGAACATCGAACCGGCGATCAAGTAAGGCAAACGTGCCTTGTGGCGTTTGACATTGACCTGGGCGCGTTCTCTCCGGCAGAGGGAACGCGTCATCCATGCGTAACAAGCACGCAAAGGGCAATCAATGGTGAAGCGGGAACACGACGTTGCTGTTTCTGTTCAACATAAGAGTGCCTATGATCATGTTGCGCTTGTCGTCGCTTGTCATCGCTCGTCGATGACATGCCGCTTGCTTGAGCTATCTCTAGCGCCGTCATCAGTTGCAAAACTTTTCGAGTGCCGTTCCATCGTATAAGCATGCTCACGCAATGCTCTTGCAAGGGCGCAGCATCCCGGCTGCCTGCCCTGTCGCTTGGCTGCACAACACGCGCTTACCGACATGTCCGATCACAAGCTGGCGTCACCCGGTTCTTCCACGCCCCCGGGCGGAGGGGTGCCCCACGAGACCATTGGTTTGCGGGAAGCGGTTTCGCTCATCGTCGGCATCGTCATCGGCGCCGGCATTTTCAAGACGCCGTCATTGGTGGCCGGCATGACGGGCGATGCGGCCTGGATGTTCGGCGCGTGGGCCTTGGGCGGTGTGATGTCGATCGCCGGTGCCCTCTGTTATGGCGAGTTGGCGACCGCGTATTCCCATGCCGGCGGCGACTACCATTTCTTGCATCGCGCTTACGGCCGCGGGGTGTCGTTCCTGTTTGCATGGGCACGATTTTCCGTCATCACCACCGGATCGATCGCGTTGCTTGCGTTCGTCTTCGGTGATTACCTGAGCCAGGTTCTGCCGCTCCCTACGCTGGGCGCAAGCGGGAGTGCGGCATCCTATGCGGGCGCCATCATCATCGTGCTGTCCTGGGTCAATATGCGCGGCATCAAAGCCGGCGCATCGACGCAGACGTGGCTGACGGCGATCGAAATCAGCGGCCTGCTGCTGATCGTGATGGCGGCGTTGGTCATGATAGGAAACGGCACCGCGAGCACCGCGCTTGCGGTGCCGTCCGCCGCAGCGGCGCGGCCCCCGGCCGCATCCTTCGGGCTGGCGATGGTATTCGTCTTGTTGACCTATGGCGGATGGAATGAAGCTGCTTACATCAGTGCCGAATTGAAACGCCGGCAGCACAACATGGTAAAGGCGCTGGTGCTATCCATCGTCATGATCACCGTGTTGTATCTGCTCGTCATCTGGGCCTACTGGAAGGGTCTTGGAATGGCCGGCATGGCCAGGTCCGATGCGATTGCGGCCGACCTGTTGCGGATCGCCTTCGGGCCGGTCGGCGAGAAAATAATCTCGTTGATGATTGCCGTTGCCGCGGTCACGTCGATCAACGCGACGATGATTGTCGGCGCCCGCTCCAACTATGCGGTCGGGCGGGATTGGCCGGTGCTGGAAAGACTCGGCGTATGGGACCCCTTGCGCGGCACCCCGCCCAATGCCATGCGCATACAGTGCATCGTCGCCTTGCTGCTGGTCGCCATCGGCGCCTGGACCGGCAGTGGATTCAAGGCGATGGTCGAATTTACCGCGCCGGTATTCTGGCTGTTTTTCCTGCTATCGGGATGCTCGCTGTTTGTGTTGCGCGTGCGCGAGCCGGCCACCGTGCGGCCCTTCAAGGTGCCCTTGTTTCCGCTGCTGCCGCTGTTGTTTTGCGGCATGTGCGCGTACATGCTGTGGGCCAGCCTGTCTTACGTCTATAGCCAATCCCTGGGCGGCTGGAACGCCGCCTGGATTGGCGTGGCGGTACTGGCCATCGGCATGGTATTGCTGTTGCTGCTGCATACCTGGGCGGCTAGTAGTCAGTCAAGTTGAATTGTTGGGTATATGCCGAGTCGATCGGAGGCGAGTGCAAGACGCCGAGCACAGCCGGGGTGGTTCTCCCGGCGCGCATCGGCAACGCCGCAATCGCCTTCGAGCGACCGGCAGATACCCTGCAATTCAGCTTGACTGGCTACTAAGCACAACGCATTTGTTTCCAAACCTCGATAAGGAGAAGCACATGAAACCGCGTCTTGTTCCCGGCCACGGCCCGTTTGCGATTGCACTCATGACCTTGTACGTCGCGTTCTTGATGGTCTTGACCGGCACACCGGTACGGGCGCAAACCGAGCTGGCCAAGCCGCTCGATGTGCCGTACGTGCCGACCCCGCAGCCGGTGGTCGACAAGATGCTCGATCTCGCCAAGGTCGGCAAGGACGACGTACTGTATGACCTGGGTTGCGGTGACGGCCGCATCGTCATCACCGCGGCGAAACAGCACGGCGCGCGCGGCATCGGCATCGATCTGAACCCGCAGCGGATTAGCGAGGCCAAGGCCAATGCCAAACGTGCCGGCGTCGATGGGAAAGTAAAATTCATGGTCGGCGATTTGTTCAAAGCCGATATCGCCGACGCCAGTGTGGTGACGCTTTACCTGCTGCCTAGCGTCAATCGCGAATTGCGCCCGCAGCTCTGGAAACAACTTAAAGTGGGGACGCGCGTGGTGTCGCATGCGTTCGACATGGGCCCCGAATGGCCGCCGGAAAGAAAGGAAAACGTCAACGGCACCACGATCTATTTATGGACCATCACCGAGGCGAACAAGAAAGCGGCTGTGTAACCGGCTGTGCAACCGGGGCCGTGTAACGGACAGCGCGCCATCGATAATCCCCCTCACCGAAGCGCCTGCGGCCGGTATGGCACAATCCTCAATCAATTCCTCTTTTGGCGCGAGAACAAGATGGCTCAGGCAGACAACATCGATTGTGACGTGCTGGTGGTCGGCGGCGGCATCAACGGCGCCGGCATCGCGCGCGACGCCGCCGGACGCGGCCTGTCGGTCGTGCTGTGCGAAAAGGACGACCTCGCCTCACACACCTCGTCGGCCGCCACCAAGCTGATCCACGGCGGGCTGCGCTATCTCGAACATTACGAATTCGGCCTGGTGCGCAAGGCGCTGATCGAACGCGAAGTCTTGCTGCGCTCGGCCCCGCATATCATGTGGCCGATGCGTTTCGTGACGCCGGTCGACAAGGGGCAGCGCCCAGCCTGGGTGATCCGCGTCGGCCTGTTCCTGTACGATCACCTGGCGCGGCGCGAGCTGCTGCCCGGCTCGCAAGGCATCGATTTGCGCGAGCATGCCGCCGGCAAACCGCTCAAAGCCGGTTTCACGCGCGGCTTCGTCTATTCCGACGGCTGGGTCGATGATGCGCGGCTGGTGGTGTTGAATGCGATCGACGCTGCTGAAAAAGGCGCCCGGATATTTACCCGCACCCGTTGCGAATCAGCGGTGCGACAAGGCGAGCGCTGGCACGCGCGCCTGCGCACTGCGGCCGGGCAAACCCTCGGCGTCGATGCGCGCTGCCTGATCAATGCGGCCGGTCCGTGGGCGTCGCATTTTTTGCAGAGCGCGGCGCACCGCCCTTCCGAAAAATCGGTGCGGCTGATCAAGGGCAGCCACATCGTGGTCAAGCGCCTGTTCGATCATCCATTCGCCTACCTTTTCCAGCACCCGGACGGGCGCGTCGTATTCGCGATTCCGTACGAGCATGACTTCACGCTGATCGGCACCACCGATCTCGAATACCACGGCGACACCGACAAGGTCGCCATCGATCAGGAAGAAATTGCGTATTTGTGCAACCTCTCCAGCCGTTATTTCCGCAAGCCGATCACGCCGGCCGATGTGGTGTGGTCGTACTCCGGCGTGCGGCCGCTGGTGGAAGACCAGTCGTCCGACGCGGCCAAAGTCACGCGCGATTACCGCTTCGAGTTCGATACCGCCGGCGCGCCAATGCTGTCCATCTTCGGCGGCAAGATCACGACCTTCCGCAAGCTGGCGGAAGAGGCGGTTGATCTGATTGCGCCGACACTATCCAATCGGCATGGCCGCTGGACCGAACACCGATGCCTGCCGGGCGGCGATTTGTTCGGCGACCAGCCGGTTAATCGCGCGGTATTGGAATACGATCGCTTCGTGCATGACATGCAAACGCAGTATGCATGGCTGGCGCCGAAGCTGGTCGCGCGTTATGCCCGCGCCTATGGCACGCGGATTCATGCGTTGCTGGCAGACCGGACCGGCAGCGCAGAGATGGGCGAGGAAATCGCACCCGGATTGTATGCGGCGGAAGTCGAGTACTGGATGCGGCATGAATGGGCGACCAACGCGACCGACATGTTGTGGCGGCGTTCGAAGCTGGGTCTGCATCTGCCGCAGGACACGCAGCAAAAACTCGATGCGTGGATTGCCGAACAAAGCTTGAACCATGCGCGGTCGATGCCGCATGCGTATGCAACATAAAAACAGCCGCACCAGGAATCTGTCGGACTTGGAAAACTGAAACGTGATGACCCAATTCATTCTCGCCATCGATCAAGGCACCACCAGTTCGCGCGCCATCCTGTTCGACCACGCCGGCCGACAGCACGGTGTCGCGCAACAGGAATTCCGCCAGATTTTTCCGCATCCCGGATGGGTGGAACACGATGCCAACGACATCTGGCAATCGCAGCGCGCGGTGATACAAAAAGTCTTGCGCGACAATGACGTCGGTGCCGCTGACATCGCCGCCATCGGCATCACGAATCAACGCGAAACCACCGTGCTGTGGGACCGCCACACCGGCGAGCCGGTCGCGCACGCCATTGTCTGGCAAGACCGTCGTACCGCCGCCCTGTGCGATGCCTTGCGCACCGACGGCAAGGCGGCACTGTTCCAGCAAAAGACCGGCCTGGTGCTCGATTCGTATTTCTCCGGCACCAAACTCAAGTGGCTGCTCGACAATGTACCCGGTGCACGCACCCGCGCCGAGCGCGGCGAACTTGCATTCGGCACAGTCGATGCCTGGCTGATTTTCAAGCTGAGCGGCGCGCATGTGACCGACACCAGCAATGCATCGCGCACGCTGCTGTTCAATATCCAATCGCAGCAATGGGATGACGAGTTGCTGGCGCTGCTCGACATCCCGCGGGCGCTGCTGCCGACCGTGATGCCCAGCAGCGGCATCGTCGCGCACACCGATGCCGATTTATTCGGCGCCCCGATACCGATTGCCGGCATCGCCGGCGATCAGCAGGCGGCAACATTCGGCCAGGCCTGCCATCGTCCCGGCATGGCAAAGAATACCTACGGCACCGGCTGCTTCATGCTGATGAATACCGGCGCCGCAGCGATCTCGTCGCACAACAATCTATTGACGACCATCGGCTGGACCTTGGACCGGCAATTGCCCGGCAAGACCGACTACATGCTCGAAGGCAGCGTATTCATGGCGGGTGCAACGGTGCAATGGCTGCGCGACGCACTGGGGATCATTCACCATTCCGCCGACGTGGAAGCGCTCGCGATGAGCGTGCCGGATAACGGTGGCGTGGTGTTTGTTCCGGCGTTTGCCGGACTCGGCGCGCCCTATTGGGATGCATATGCGCGCGGCACGATCATCGGCATGACACGCGGCACAACAAAAGCGCATATCGCGCGCGCCGCGCTGGAAAGCATCGCGCTGCAAAGCGCCGATGTGCTGGAAGCGATGCAGAAGGATTCGGCGATTCAATTGCATGAATTGCGCGTCGATGGCGGCGCCGCGCGCAACGATTTATTAATGCAGTTTCAGGCGGATATTCTGGGTGTTCCGGTAGTGCGCCCGGTGGTGACGGAAACTACGGCACTCGGTGCTGCCTATCTGGCAGGGCTTGCCGTGGGTTTCTGGTCTTCGCAAGAAGAAATCGCAGCACAGTGGCGAATGGAACGACGCTTTGAGGCGCACATGGCTGCCGACGAACGTGCGCAACGGCTAGTGGTATGGCATCGCGCGATAGAACGCGCACGGGCTTGGAGTGAATAGCGCCGATTGCAGGCGTTGTCCGGAGCGCCGGTAGCGGCGGGCTACACAAGAACAACGCAGCAGCGCACCTGTTGGCGCCGCCAAATTCCCTGGATTCGAAACCCCTGCGACAAGCGGTTCGCCGTGCGCCGCCTCAGAGCCGCGGTCTTGCCATGGGCGCTTACACCGCATTTCTCGATCTCGCACTGGGGCTGGCCAGCCCGGCACTCGGCCTGATTGCCGACGAGGCCGGTATGGCGGCGGTATTTCTCGTAAGCACCCTTCTCGTGATGGGAGCGGCGGACACCGCCATGCGGCTCATGAATACCGCGCCTCAGCCGAACCAGCATCAATGATCGGAACTGAAGGTTTGAGCTCTGCTCATACATCAACATGGATAGCGAAAGGAATTTGACCATGGATATCAAGCGCAACGGCACTCAGCAATGAGGAAAAAGTTCCCTGTTCCGGCCCTGGGTGACTCTCCCAAGGCCAAGAGGGACAGCGGTGCGTCAGGATGGTTGCCGCCGGCGATACTGCTGGCTACGGGGCGGCGGCTTCCCGCAAACGCGGCGTGGCGTGGCTTGGCGTGTGTGCTTGCCTTGCGTGATCAATAACGGCAGCAGCGGCAGCGCCACTAACTCGGGTAGCCAGCGTCACATCAATGTGCCTCATTTTAAAATTTTTCAAGAAGCAGACTGCTTGCGTTCATCGTTTGTTCACAGGCTGGTTGGGCAAATGCATGTGCTCGATCTTGATGCAGTGATCCATCACCACCGTCAATCCGGCGGCGCCGGCTTTGGCGGCAGCTTCCTCGTTGATCACGCCCAGTTGCATCCACAGGCAGCGTGCGCCGATTGCAATTGCGTCGTCGGCAATCGGAACAATCGCATCGGATTTGCGGAAGCAATCGACCAGATCGATCTTGCCTCCTTCTTTCGCCACTGCGCTGGCCGCTTCAACAAGTGTTGAATAGCAATGCTCGCCGAGTATGCGAGTACCTGCATACATCGGATTAACGGGGATGATGCGATAGCCGTGCGCTTGCATGTACTGGGCAACTTCATGGCTGGGACGGTTGGATTTGGCGGACAGACCAACGACCGCGATCGTGCGGCATTGGGATAACAGGCTCGGAATATCGGCAGTGTGAGGCGTCATTTTAAATGCGTCCTGATCGGAAACTGCATTGGCAGATCAAAGAATCCAGCGGAATGAAAAAAGGCAGCCGAAGCTGCCTTTTATTGTACTGCGTACTGCCGACTGCAATTTGATAGCAATTAACGCTTTTGACGCAGCTTCTGAATCGCCGCCAATTGCGCGATCGCCGCCGCCAATTCCGCCTGGGCTTTCGCATAGTCGATCTTCGACTCTTTGTTGCTCAGGGCTTCTTCGGCCAGCTTTTTCGCTTCCGTTGCCTTCGCCTCGTCCAGATCCTTGCCGCGAATCGCGGTGTCGGCCAGAACGGTGATTGCATTCGGTTGCACTTCGAGGATGCCGCCGGCGACGAAGACGAATTCATCTTCAGCCTGGCCCGGCACCTTGATGCGTACCGCACCCGGCCTGATACGCGTGATCAGCGGAGTGTGCTGGGGATAGATACCCAGTTCACCTGCTTCACCCGGCAACGCGACGAACTCGGCCTCGCCCGCGAAGATTTGCTCTTCGGCGGAGACCACGTCAACGTGAATAGTGTGTGCCATGTTTGAACCTTCCATGTTCTTCCGAAGAATTCGCCATTCTCACCCTCCCTTTCAAGGGGAGGGCTGGGGTGGGGATGGGTTCCGATCGCATACTATGCAACGTGTTAACCCATCCCCCACCTAACCTCCCCCTTGAAGGGTGAGGAACTGAATAGCGATTAGTGGATCTTCTTCGCTTTTTCGATCGCTTCTTCGATGGTACCGACCATGTAGAACGCTTGCTCCGGCAGATGATCGAGTTCACCGCTGGCGATCATCTTGAAGCCCTTGATCGTGTCCTTCAGTGAAACGTATTTGCCAGGCGAACCGGTAAACACCTCAGCAACGTGGAATGGCTGCGACAGGAAACGCTGCATCTTGCGCGCACGCGCCACCACCAGCTTGTCTTCCGGCGCCAGTTCGTCCATACCCAGAATCGCGATAATGTCGCGCAATTCCTTGTAGCGCTGCAAAGTGCCTTGCACAGCGCGGGCGGTTTCGTAGTGGTCTTGACCGACGACGTTCGGGTCGAGCTGACGCGACGTCGAGTCGAGCGGATCGACCGCCGGGTAAATACCGAGCGAGGCGATGTCACGCGACAACACAACAGTGGAATCCAAGTGCGCAAAAGTAGTAGCAGGCGACGGATCGGTCAAGTCATCGGCTGGCACGTACACGGCCTGGATCGATGTGATCGAACCGGTCTTGGTCGAAGTAATACGCTCTTGCAGACGGCCCATTTCTTCGGCCAGCGTCGGCTGGTAACCCACCGCGGAAGGCATACGGCCCAACAGCGCGGACACTTCGGTACCGGCCAGGGTGTAACGGTAGATGTTGTCGACGAAGAACAGCACGTCTTTACCTTCGTCGCGGAAACCTTCCGCAATCGTCAAACCGGTCAACGCGACGCGCAGACGGTTACCCGGCGGCTCGTTCATCTGGCCGTAAACCATCGCAACCTTGGATGCTTCCGGATTTTCCAGATCCACCACTTTGGCATCGGCCATCTCGTGGTAAAAATCGTTACCCTCACGAGTACGCTCGCCCACACCGGCAAACACGGACAAGCCGCTGTGCGCCTTCGCGATGTTGTTGATCAATTCCATCATGTTCACGGTCTTGCCCACACCCGCGCCGCCGAACAGACCGACCTTGCCGCCTTTTGCAAATGGGCAAACCAGGTCAATCACCTTGATACCGGTTTCCAACAAATCCTGCGATGGCGACAATTCGTCGTACACAGGTGCTTTACGGTGAATCGGTGCGGTTTGCGCGTGGCTCACCGGACCGCATTCATCGATCGGGTTACCCAGCACATCCATGATGCGACCCAGTGTCGCTTTACCGATAGGCACCGAAATCGGCTTGCCGGTGTTCTGGATCATCATGCCGCGACGCAAGCCGTCGGAAGAACCCAGCGCAATGGTACGGACAATGCCGTCACCAAGCTGCTGTTGCACTTCCAGGGTCAGCGCGGAGCCTTCCATTTTCAAGGCATCGTACACCTTGGGCATCGCGTTGCGCGGGAACTCAACGTCCACCACAGCGCCGATACACTGAACGATTTTGCCATCAGCCATTTTCGTTCCTTCAATATATAAAAATTAGATTCTGTTCAACGCATTTGCGTTATTACACCGCAGCTGCACCGGCGACGATCTCGGAGAGTTCTTTAGTAATCGCCGCCTGACGGGTCTTGTTGTAGACCAACTTCAGTTCGCCAATCACGTTACCGGCGTTGTCGGATGCCGACTTCATCGCCACCATGCGCGCCGATTGCTCGGACGCCATGTTTTCGGCAACGGCTTGATAAATCAGCGCTTCGACATAACGCACCAGCAACTCATCGATCACGGTCTGGGGGTCAGGCTCATACAGGTAATCCCACGAATGGTTACCCTTGTCACCCTGCAGCTTGTCCGCGGCCAATGGCAGCAATTGCTCCAGCATCGGCTCCTGCTTCATCGTATTGATGAATTTGGTATACACGAGGTAGACCGCATCGAGCTTGCCATCCTGATATGCGTCGAGCAACACCTTGACCGGACCAATCAACTTGTCCAGATGCGGTGTATCCCCGAGTTGGGTCGCATGCGACACCACCTTGGCACCGATACGATTCAGGAAACCGAAACCTTTGTTGCCGATTGCGACTGCTTCAAGCTTGACGCCCCGACCTTCGAGTTCGCGCATTTTGGTCGTCACCAGGCGCAAGGCATTGGTATTCAAACCACCGCACAAACCCTTGTCGGTCGTGACCACAATCAAACCCACCGTCCTGGCCTTGTCTTGCTTGACCAGGAACGGATGCGTGTACTCCGGATTGGCTTGCGACAAGTTAGCGGCGATATTACGAATCTTGTCACTATAGGGACGAGCCGACCGCATCCGGTCCTGCGCTTTGCGCATTTTGGATGCGGCGACCATTTCCATCGCCTTCGTGATCTTCTTCGTATTTTCGACGCTCTTGATCTTGCCGCGTATCTCTTTACCAACAGCCATGAGTGTTTACTCCTTCAGCGCCAGTTGAGATCAGAACGATTTTTTGAAATCAGCAATCGCGGCGGCCAGTGCAGTTTCACCGTCCTTGTCGAGTTGCTTGGTCTCTTCAATCTTCTGCAACAATGCAGCGTGGCTGGTCTTCATGAAGTTGTGCAGGCCGGATTCGAAGGCCAGTACTTTCTTCACGTCGATGCTGTCGAAATAGCCTTTGTTCACGGCAAACAAGGACACGGCCATCAGCGAAATCGGCAGCGGCGAGTATTGCGATTGCTTCAGCAATTCCGTCACGCGGGCACCGCGATCGAGCTGCTTGCGGGTCGCTTCATCAAGGTCGGATGCAAACTGCGCAAATGCGGCCAATTCACGATACTGCGCCAAGTCGGTACGGATACCGCCGGACAGGTTTTTGATAACCTTGGTCTGTGCGGCGCCACCGACGCGCGACACCGAAATACCGGCGTTGATCGCAGGACGGATACCGGCGTTGAACAGCGATGTTTCCAAGAAGATCTGACCGTCGGTAATCGAAATCACGTTGGTCGGAACGAACGCGGACACGTCGCCGGCTTGCGTTTCGATGATCGGCAATGCGGTCAGCGAACCGGTCTTGCCTTTGACTGCGCCATTGGTGAATTTCTCGACATAATCGGGGTTCACGCGAGCGGCGCGCTCGAGCAGACGGCTGTGCAGGTAGAACACGTCGCCAGGATACGCTTCACGGCCTGGTGGACGGCGCAACAGCAGCGACACTTGACGGTAAGCCACGGCTTGCTTGGACAGATCGTCATAAATGATCAGCGCATCTTCACCGCGATCGCGGAAGTATTCGCCCATCGCGCAGCCGGAGTAGGCCGACACGTATTGCATCGCGGCGGATTCGGAAGCGGTGGCAGCGACGACGATGGTGTATTCCATTGCGCCGTGTTGTTCCAGGGCACGCACTACGTTCTTGACGGACGATGCTTTCTGGCCGATCGCGACGTAGATACAGGTCATGTTCTGACCTTTTTGATTGATGATCGCATCAATCGCTACGGCCGATTTACCTGTTTGACGATCGCCAATGATCAATTCACGCTGACCGCGGCCAATCGGCACCATCGAGTCGATCGACTTCAGGCCGGTTTGCATCGGTTGCGATACGGATTGACGTGCGATAACGCCCGGTGCGATTTTCTCGATCGGGGCGGTCAATTTGGCGTTGATCGGGCCTTTGCCATCGATCGGCTGACCGAGTGCATTGACCACGCGGCCTTTAAGTTCCGGGCCGATTGGCACTTCCAGGATGCGGCCGGTGGTTTTAACCGTGTCGCCTTCGGAAATGTGTTCGTATTCGCCCAGAATAACGGCGCCGACAGAGTCGCGCTCGAGGTTCAGTGCGAGGCCGAACGTATTGCCCGGGAATTCCAGCATTTCGCCTTGCATCGCGTCTGACAGACCGTGGACGCGGACGATGCCGTCGGTGACGGAAATAACCGTACCTTGATTGCGAATCTCAGCGCTGTCGCCGAGCCCTTGAATCCGGCTCTTGATCAGTTCGCTGATTTCAGACGGGTTGAGTTGCATATTCCTAACTCCTGATTTGTTGTGGACCGAGTAATACTGCTTTAACTCTGTCTACTCTATAGTGTTGGAGACAGAGTAATTCGGCGCACGGCGGCACCTCATAAACTCTGTCCCGCAACGCCTAAATTACGCAATACATAAAATTGCTTACGCAGCCAAGGCAACGTGCATCTGTTGCAGCTTGGCACGGACCGAAGTGTCGAGCACTTCGTCGCCAACCACTACACGCACGCCACCGATCAGCGTCTGGTCGACGGCTACCGATGGATTGAGCTTGCGGCCGAATTTCTTTTCCAGCGTGGCAACCAACTCGTTTACCTGCGCGTCGGATAATGCGAACGCACTGGTGATGTCGGCATCCGCAGCGCCTTCCTGTGCATTTTTCAATGCGTGGAATTGGGCGCCGATTTCCGGCAACATACTCATGCGGCCATTTTGGACCAGCATGTTGATGAAGTTTTTCGCTTCATTGTTGACCGGGGATTTCAGCACGGACAAAAAGGTATCGGCGATCAACTGATTCGATACCTTGGGATTGTCGGCGAGTGCCTTGACGTCGGGGAGGGCCGCAACTTGTGCCATCTCGGAAACGAGATCGGACCAAGCCGCGAGGTTGGCCGCTCCGTTGCCGGCCTTGGCCACACGGAACAAAGCTTCTGCGTAAGGGCGAGCTATCGTTGCGAGTTCTGCCATGATTACAGTTCTGCCTTCAATTGGTTCAACAAGTCAGCGTGCGCTGCTGCATTGATTTCACGCTTCAAGATTTGCTCGGCGCCTTTGACCGCAAGGGTCGCTACTTCGCCGCGCAGCTCTTCACGCGCTTTGGTCACTTGTTGATCCGCATCGGCTTTGGCGGCGGCGATGATGCGCGCAGCTTCTTCAGAGGCAGTTTTCTTGGCGTCTTCGATAATGCCGAGAGCGCGCTTTTCAGCGTCGCCAATGCGCTTTTGGCCTTCGTCACGAGCGCCGGCCAGCTCTGCCTGCACGCGCTTTTCAGCGGCAGCCATCTCTGCTTTGCCTTTGTCGGCGGCAGCCAATCCATCCGCAATCTTCCGTGCGCGCTCATCGAGCGCTTTCATCAGCGGCGGCCACACGAATTTCATCGTGAAAGTCGCCAGGATGAAGAAGACCACGAACTGCGCAATCAATGTTGCATTTAAGTTCACGGTGATTTCCTTCTCAGAATAACGTGTGCCGAGCGCTCAGTCGGTTGACCTTCGCCCGGCAAAATGAGAATAGGCGATTAGCCCTTGATGAATGGGTTCGCGAAAGCAAACATCATCGCGATACCAACACCGATCAGGAACGCTGCATCGATCAGACCTGCCAACAGGAACATCTTGGTTTGCAGGGTGTTCATCAGCTCAGGTTGACGAGCCGAAGCTTCGATGAACTTGCCGCCCATGATACCGATACCGATACAAGCGCCGATAGCGCCCAGACCAATAATCAAACCACAAGCCAATGCAACGAAAGAGACGTCAGTCATGAAAACTCCTTAAGGATAGTCAAAAGTCAAAAAATTAAAACCAAAATACTGCGAAACCTGCTTTACAACGAAATCAATGGCCTTCGTGTGCCTGGCCGATATACACCAGTGTCAGCATCATGAAAATAAACGCTTGCAACACAACGATCAGAATATGGAAAATCGCCCAGATGGTGCCGGCGAAAACATGCATGCCGAAACCCCACCAGGTTGCGGTCGAGCCGAGCAGTGCGATCAGCAGGAACACCAGTTCACCGGCGTACATGTTGCCGAACAGTCGCATGCCGAGCGATACGGTTTTGGCGACGAATTCGATGATGTTCAAACCCAGGTTAAATATCCAGAGGGCAGGATGAGAACCGAACGGTGCGCAAAAGAGTTCATGCACAAAGCCGCCGATACCCTTGATCTTGACGTTGTAGAAAAGCATGAGAGCAAATACGCCCAGCGCCATACCCAAGGTGCCATTGAGATCGGCGGTCGGAACCACGCGCTGATACGCATGCTCATTACCCGCCAAGCGGAACAGGCTGGCAAACAAATCCACCGGCAAAAAGTCCATCGCATTCATCAACAACACCCAGACGAACACGGTCAGTGCCAGCGGCGCGATAAAAGTACGATTGCCGTGCACGATGGCCTTCGACTGGTCTTCGACCATTTCGACCAAGATTTCGACCAACGCCTGGAAACGACCGGGAACACCGGAAGTGACGCGGCTCGCAGCCTTCCACATGAATACCAGACCGATCACGCCCATCAAGGCGGACCAAAATATGGTATCCATATGGATAATGGAGAAATCAATGATTTTGTCCTGATGATGCGAAGCAAAATGCGTCAGGTGATGCTGGATATATTCGGTGGCGGTCGGTGCATGTGCCGCCACCTCGCCTGCAGCCAGTTCAGTTGTCATGTCAGTGCCTAAATAATAAGATGATGTAACTTTTCAGTGCCACGACGAACCCGGCGATCAGCGCCAGCCAGTTCAAATCGCGATACAGCCAAGCGGCCGCGCCTAGCAGCGCCACCGTCAATGCAATCTTGATAAATTCACCGATGAAAAACGACATCGGATTGGCCTCGGACTTCTGCGCATTGGCGAACAGGCGCAGCGCAAACAAGCCATTCGGCACTACACAGCACAGTCCTCCGAGAAGCGCGGACAACAGCGCAGGTACGCCGCCCAACAGACCGGCAATCAGGCCGGCGACAACCGTGGTCGCAAGTTGCAAGAGGACGACGCGCAGCATTCTTGTCCTGAATCGTGCAACCCGTGGCCTCCCTTTTCGGGTAGCCGGTACGGGCCGTGATGTATCTATGGGAGTGTGTTCAGCGAAGCCACGGGATTATACGGGTTTTCCACAGTAAAGGTCAATTGCCTGCTGCGCTGCACCGTGGACCGTTTTGGACGAAATGCCGGACCTCCCTGGTAGCGCGTTCTTGAGTTCCGCATGCCCGGCATCGCAACCGCATCTCGCGTCAAGATTTTTCTCTTTTAAATCAATAGGTCATTGAGATTTACAAAAGATAAAAAATTAATTAGCTGGCGGCTTCCGCCAGCCAGCGGTGCCCCTGCGCCCAATCGCCCAGACCACTGTCACCATTGATATGGCCGTGCGGACCGACCCAGTCTGCACGGTCAGGGTTATTCCAATGCGCCGGCTGTACGCACCGCGCATTCGGCAATACTGCCTCCCACAATGTCTGGCCAGTGGCCCGCGCTGGAATTGTAGAGACCGGGCACAATCAGGATCGTGGCTGCCCTCAATGCCGCGTGGCCGATCGTGTCCGTCATTCCGGCCGCAGCTTCGCAATCACGCCATCCAGAGCATCGAGGTCGGCAAAATCAATGATGAGCTGGCCCTTGTTTTTGGCGCCCAGCTTGATCGTGACTTGCGTGGCCAAGGCGTCGGATAATTCTTCTTCCAGCCGCGTGATGTCGCGCGATTTTTCCTTGCTGTTGTCACGCGGCTTGTTGGCGGATGCCTGCTCGCTGGCGGTGCGCACCACCAGCTTTTCGGCTTCGCGCACCGACATGCGTTTGGCGACGATTTGATTGGCCAGTGAAATTTGTGTGGCGCCATCGACCGCCAGCAATGCGCGGGCGTGGCCCATGTCGATATCGCTTGCCATCAGCATGGTTTGCACCGGCTTGGCAAGATTGAGCAGGCGCAGCAGATTCGATACCGCGCTGCGGGAGCGGCCGACCGCGCCTGCCGCCTGTTCATGCGTGAAATCGAAATCGGTGATCAGGCGATGGATGCCTTGCGCTTCTTCCAGCGGGTTCAAGTCTTCGCGCTGAATGTTTTCGATCAGCGCCATGGCGGCGGCGGCCTGGTCGTCGACATCCTTCACCAGCACCGGCACTTCGGTCAGGCCGGCAATTTGCGCGGCACGAAAACGCCGTTCGCCAGCGATGATTTCATATTTGTCCGAGCCGTTGTGCCCGACCGGACGCACCAGGATCGGCTGCATCAAACCCTGCGCCTTGATCGAGGCGGCGAGTTCGTTCAAGGCGCCTTCATCCATGCGCGTGCGCGGCTGATATTTGCCGGCTTGCAATTGCGCAATGAACAGCGCCGAGGGTGCGCCGGGAATGCTCGGTACCGCTTCGGCGACATCGGAAGATCCGCCGAGCAATGCGTCGAGACCGCGGCCGAGGCCTTTGGGTTTTTTCGTGACCATGATTGCCTGCTGTTCTGATTTGTTGAGGACAG